>JAJAZK010000119.1 GCA_026785765.1 Rhodoferax sp.
AGGCGCTGGTAGATCAGCGTTGTCAGCGTCGCCCATTCGGGGCGCGACAGGAACAACGTTACGGCAAACTCGCCCAGCGCAGTGGCGGCGGCAAACGCTACACCGCGGCGCAGCGCCGGCAGCACCAGCGGCACAGTCACGCGCCAGAATACGCGCCGCGGGGTGGCGCCCAGCGTACGCGCCACCTGCGCCAGATGGGCTGGCTGCTGGTCCAGCGCTGCTCCCAGCGCGTTGGCGACAAAGGGATAGGCCAGCAGGGCATACGCCCCAATCAGCAGCGGCAGGCTGGCGCTCCAGCGCGGGTACAACAACAACAGACCGAACGCCACCGTCACCGGCGACACCACGAACGGCAAAAACGCGGCCGCCCGCAGCCACACCGAGCGGCGCGCGGCAAACGCATGCGCCACACCTAGAAGCGTCGCCAGCACCACCGCCAATGCAGAAAACCGCAGTGTGTTCCACACAGCAGGCAGGGTTTCCTCGTCCAGCAGCACAGCCCACACCAGTTCACCGGCAGATGCTGCGCGCAGCACGATGGCCAGCAGCGGCGCACCACACAGCAAAAACAGACTCGCCAGGGCGGCGACCACAACGCACCACTGCCAAACGCCGATCGGGCGACACCGCACCACGCCGTCGGCTCGCCCAGGTGCTGCCAGACGCCGCTCGACGAAGGCATACAGCAGGGCCACGGCGCCGGTCAGCAGCGCCATGCCCAGCGCCAGCGCACCGGCCGGCGCGAGGCGCAGTTCGTGTGCCACCAGGGTGTAAATCTCCACCTCGACCGTGGCATATCGCTGTCCGCCCAGAATCAGCGCCAGTCCAAAGCCCGAGAAACAATACAGAAAAACCAGACACGTGGCCGATACCAGCCAGGGAAGGATGGTCGGCCATTGCACGCGCCAGAAGGCACGCCAAGGCGTCGCACCGAGCGACCGCGCCGCCGCCACGCGCGCGGCACTCACCTGCTCCAGCCCTTCCACCCCGGCGCGCACCACCAGGCACAGATTGAAGAACAGGTTGCCGTACAACAGCAGCCAGGGCGTGCCCTGCAAGTCCAGGCCAAACCAGGTGGACAACATGCCGCGTGGCCCCCAAAGGGCCAGCACACCAATGGCCGCCACCAGGGTTGGCACCACAAATGGCAACATCAGCAAACGCAGCGCCAAGGCGCGGCCAGGGAACTCGAAACGCGCCAGCACCCACGCCAGCGGCAGGCCCAGCGCCAGTGCGGCGACACAGGTCAGCGTGGCCTGCAGCACGGTCCACCAGACACGCCAGCGCAGATAGTCGTCGTGCCACATCGCGGCGATACCTGCCCACTGCAAATCTGGCAGTGCCTCCAAAGCCAGCCGCATCAACGGTGCGACCACCATCAGCAGCAAAAAACCCAGTGGTAACACGCCCCACCACCAAACGCGTGCAGGCCCGAAGTGCCGCGCGGCGTTGCCGACAGAGAACCTGCGCAGCACTGCCCGTCCTGCGGCTACTTCAGAACGACGCTGGTCCAGCGGTTCACCCAATCCGGACCCTTGACGGCGATGCTGTCCGCCGGTGGGTTGTAAAAGGCGCTGGGTTCGGCGGCGTGTCGCATTACCTCGGGCCGCGAGGTACCGGGTTCGGCCGCAAACATCCACATCGTGGTCTGCAATCCCTCCTGCACCGCAGCCGAACGCAGGAACTCGATGAAACGCCCAGCCGCCTCACGCTGTTGCCCGCCTTTGACCAGCGCCACTCCCTCGACCTGGCGGAACACGCTGCCTGGCAGGAACAGGTTGGCGGTCGGGGACTCGGTGATTTTCTCCTTGCTGTAGAACACCTCGGCAGCCGGACTGCTGGCATAACTCACCACGATGGGACGGGCACCGCCGTTGCGCGTGAATTCGGTGTAGTAGGCCTCGGTCCAGCCCTTGGTCACCTTGACGCCATTGGTGCGCATGCGTGCCCACCAGTCGAACGCCGCCTCCTCGCCCAGGCCGGCGATGGTGGACAGCAAAAACGCAAAGCCAGGACTCGACGTGGCCGGGTGTTGCACCACCACCAGGTTGCGGTAGGCGGGCAGTGCCAGCTCCTGCAAGGTCTTGGGCAATACGAGCCCACTCTTGGCAAACCAGGCGCGGTCGTAGTTCAGGGCCACATAACCATAGTCAACGGCGACCACACCCGGGGCCAGCGGCACCAGCGCCGCCCGTTGCATGGCAGGGCCGGCATAGGGGTCAATCACGTTTGCCGCAAGGGCCTTGGCGATCAGCGAATTGTCGATCCCGTAGACCACATCGGCGATGGGTTGCGCGCGCGTGAGGATCAGCTTGTTGAGCATCTCACCGGCGTCGCCGGCCTTGATCACACTGAGCTTGACCCCACTTTGCGCCTCGAACTGCGCGATCAAGGGTTTGGGCAGGGAGAACGAACTGTGCGCTAACACGCGCAATTCGTTGGCATGGGAGGCAAAAGCCAGCAAGGCGCCTGCCAAAAAACAAAGGGTCCGTCGCAACATCATGTCCATCCTTTCAATGCGCCATGGTGGGGACGCATGAAAAGACGAAGCACCAATAGTGGAGGGACCCGTCTCATCACGCTCCCTACGCTGGCATTACCCAGATCAGGTGAGTGGGGTATCTCTCAGTCGGCCCGGGCACAAGCCCCTGACCAACACCCCCGGTGATGGACGTATTCTAAGGCCGCGCGGCGTCCGTCGGGGACTTCTGCCAATCCCAGGGCCGCTCTGCCAGACGAGCACCGTCTGCGAAAGGGGTCACGGCGCGTCT
The DNA here is from genome assembly GCA_026785765.1 of Rhodoferax sp. Lineage (GTDB taxonomy): Bacteria > Pseudomonadota > Gammaproteobacteria > Burkholderiales > Burkholderiaceae_C > CAISIP01. The sequence continues at coordinate 2,772 of JAJAZK010000119.1, forward strand.
CCCACAAGTTTCCCAAAACGCTGCAAGTCTACGTTGCCCCCGCTGACGATCACCCCGACCCGCTTGCTGGCTATCGGCAAGCCGCCGTGCACGGCACCGGCAAACGCCAGGCAACCGGTCGGCTCGACGATCATCTTCATGCGTTCGGCGAAAAAACGCATGCCCTCTACCAGCTGCGCGTCGGTGACCGTCAGGATGTCTTGCACATCGCGGCGCACGATCGCAAAGGTCATCTCGCTCAGCGCCTGGGTCTGGGCGCCGTCGGCGATGGTCTTGGGGGTCGGGATACGCACGATGGCACCGCTGCGAAACGACTGCTGCCCGTCGTTGCCGGCCTCGGGCTCTACCCCAATCACCTGGCACCGCGGGGACAGGGCGCGCGCGGCCAACGCACAACCGGACAACAAGCCGCCACCACCCATACAGACAAAAAGATAGTCGAGTTCGCCAACCTCCCCGAACAGTTCTTTGGCGGCGGTGCCCTGTCCGGCAATCACGTCCGGGTGGTCGAACGGCGGGATCAGGGTCATGCCGCGCTGCGCTGCGATTTCACGCGTAAGCACTTCGCGGTCTTGCTGGAAGCGGTCGAACAGGATCACGTCGCCGCCATACCCGCGCGTGGCGTCGATCTTGGCCTGGGGCGCGTCTTGCGGCATCAGGATCACTGCGGGAATGCCGAGCAGCTGCGCCGACAGCGCAATTGCCTGTGCATGGTTACCGCTGGAGAAAGCAATCACTCCCGCCTGGATCTGCGCCGCATCAAAACGCGACAACGCGTTGAAGGCGCCGCGGAACTTGAATGCCCCCATGCGCTGGAAGTTCTCACATTTGAAGAAAACCTGCGCCGCCAGCCGTTGGTCGAGCGTGGAGGAACGCAGCACCGGAGTCTGGTGGGCATGTCCGCGGATACGCTCGGCGGCGGCCACCACATCGGAAAAAGTTGGCAAAGGGGTCATGGTCGAGGGCCCTGAACGGGCTTGAGTTGAAGGGCACCGGCTGTGCCGCCAGCCCTCAATATACTGGTTCGTGTTCGCGCTCCTGAAAACCTTCTCGTGGCAGGAACTGCTGCACCACCCGTGGCGCAACGGCGCGGCGGTGTTGGCAGTGATGCTGGGCGTCGCGCTGGCGTTCTCGGTGGCGCTGATCAATGCCTCGGCACTCAGCGAGTTCTCGCAAGCCGTACGTTCCGTCAATGGCGAACCCGACCTGGAACTGCGCGCCGCCAGCGGCCGCATGGATGAGGCCCTTTACCCACTGCTGGCCACCGACGCCCGCGTGGCAGTGGCGTCGCCGGTGCTGGAACTGGGCACCTACGCGCTGGCCGGCGACGGCAAACGCAGCATGCTGCGCGTGGTCGGCGTGGACGCGCTGCAACTGGCCCGGGTTTCGCCGGGATTGATGCCGCTGCCCGCTACCGGGGCTGATCGCATGGCGCTGTTCAGCCCGGAAACAGTTTTTCTGAATGCCAGCGCGCGCCAGGCCTTGTTGCAGGGGCAGACTCTGGGCCAGACCGTCCAACTGCAAATCGGCCTGCAATGGCGCGCTGTGCGCGTGGCTGGCTCGGTCAGCGCGGCTGGGCCGCCATTGGCGGTGATGGACATTGGGGCGCTGCAAGACCTGTTTGGACGTGGCGGGCAACTGACCCGCATCGACCTGCGGCTGAAGCCTGGCGCCGACCGCGACGCGCTGCTGCGGGAGCTGCGTTCCAGCCCGCTGTGGACCAGCGCCCTGTCCCTCGCCGCGCCGGCCGACGCTGGCCAGCGCATCAGCAACGTCTCGCGCGCCTACCGGGTCAACCTGACGGTGCTGGCTCTGGTGGCGCTGTTCACTGGCGCCTTTCTGGTGTTTTCGGTGCTCGCCCTGAGTGTGGCCAAACGCGCCCAACAATTTGCGCTGCTGGGGGTACTCGGGCTCAGTGGCGGAGAACGCCTGCGTCTGGTGCTGGCCGAGTCCCTGGTACTGGGCAGTGTCGGCAGCGTCGCCGGCCTGGCACTGGGTACCGCGCTGGCCTGGCTGGCGTTGCGCCTGCTCGGGGGCGACCTCGGCGGCGGGTTCTTTCCGGGTGTGTCTCCGCCTTTGCAATGGAACCCATTGAGCGCGACCGGGTATGGCTTGCTCGGTGTCGCGTCGGCACTGGCGGGCGGCTGGGTGCCCGCGCGCGCCGCACAACAGATGGCGCCGGCACAAACACTCAAAGGTGTTGGCGCCGACCACGCCAGCCGCCAGCCATACTGGCTCGCACCGCTGCTGCTGTTGGGCTGCGCGCTGCTGACACTGGCGCCGCCCGTGTTTGGCATCGCCCTGGCCGCCTACGTGGCAATCGGGTTGTTGCTGGTCGGTGGTATTGCCATCTTGCCGGGCGCTATCGCGCTGGTGCTGGACCGCATCGCTCCCGTGCTGTCGCGCTGGTTGCTGCCGATGCTGGCGCTGGAGCGGGCGCGGCGTGTACGCGCGTCGGCGGCAGTCGCCGTCAGCGGGGTGGTGGCGGCGCTCAGTCTGGCAGTAGCGCTGACGGTGATGGTGGCAAGTTTTCGCCAGTCGGTCGACCGCTGGCTGGATGTAGTGCTTCCAGCCGACCTGTATGTACGGACTGCCACCGCCGCTGGCGCCGGTGACACCGCATTTTTGCCAGCCACGCTGGTCGCCCAGGTATCCAACGTGCCAGGCGTGTCGCGCACCGCGACGCTCCGCACAGTGACGTTATCGCTGGATGCGGCACAGGCCAACGTGGCACTGTTGTCGCGCGCCATCGGGGACCCACAACGCAGCTTGCCGCTGGTGGGAACCGCGTTGGCAGTGCCTGCCGGTGCGGTCGGCATCTACGTCAGCGAACCGATGGTGGACCTGTATGGTGCGCGCCGCGGCGAGTATTTCGCGCCGCTGGCCAAAGCCTGGCCCGCCATCGGAGTCGGCGACGCACCACGCTACTTCGTGGCCGGCGTCTGGCGCGACTATGCGCGCCAGTTTGGAGCGATCGCGATGGACAAAAGCGACTACGAGCGCCTCAGCGGAGATGTTCGTAGCAACGACCTGGCGCTATGGCTGGAGGCGGGCGCGGACAGCCGCGCGGTGCAACAAGCCATCCGCGCACTGACCGACCAGTCGATGGCAGGCTCCCTGCTGGATTTCGCCAGCGCGGGCGAGATCCGCGCGCTGTCGTTGCGGATTTTCGACCGCAGTTTCGCCGTGACCTACTGGCTGCAGGCGGTTGCCATTGCCATCGGCCTGTTCGGGGTGGCGGCGAATTTCAGCGCCCAGGTGCTGGCGCGGCGCAAGGAGTTCGGGCTGCTCGTCCACCTGGGCCTGACTCGGCGCCAGATCCTGCGCCTGGTCGCAGCCGAAGGCTTGGTCTGGACCACGATTGGCGCGCTTGCCGGACTGCTGCTGGGGCTGCTGGTGAGTCTGATCCTGGTGCACATCGTCAACCCGCAGAGTTTCCATTGGAGCATGGACCTGCTGGTGCCCTGGGACCGGTTGATCCTCTTGTGTGTGGCGACCATCGCTGCGGGCACTTGCACCGCCTGGCTGTCCGCCCGCGCGGCGGCCGGGCGCGACGCAGTGCTGGCCGTCAAACAGGACTGGTAGCGCGGGACGCGCGAAGAAGCGAGCGGGTCCCCGCCGAACGTGCCCGCATCCCGTGTGGCCTACTGGGTGATCGCCACCAGCACGCTGCAATGCGCGTATTCGATGAGTGCGCCAGAACTCGAGCCGCGCCACCAGCGCGCCGCCCAGCCCTCCAGATGTTTGTGGCCGACCACGATCAGGTCCGCCTTGATCTTGCGCGCGTAACCGGTGATTTCGGTCACGGTGTCGCCTACCAGGACTTCGCCATCGGCCTTGTGGCCGGCCTCAGACAGGTCGCGCAAGCCGTGATCCAGAATTGCCTGGTAGCCGAGCTTTTCGCGTTCACTCACCTTGGGGTCGTAAAAACCGCCTTCGGCGCCGATGAAATCGATATGGTGCGGCATCACCGCCACCAGTGTCAGGCTGGCTTTGGACCACTGCACCAGATCGCAGCAATCCAGCAATGCCTTCTGGCCGGCCTCGGAGCCATCGTAAGCCAGCAGGATTCGTTTGTACATCGGGTACCTCCAGTCGACATGTCCTTGAACCTGAAGCTCAGGATAGCGTGTCCCTGCCAGCAGCGCAATTACTTCTCGATAGCCAGCAATTCGACCTCGAAGGTCAGCGTGGCGTTCGGAGGCACTGCCGGACCGGCGCCGCGGTCACCGTAGGCGGTCGCAGGCGGGCAGGTCAACCTGGCCTTGCCCCCCACCTTGATTTTCTGCATGCCCTCGGTCCAGCAGGGTATGACCCGGTTCAATGGAAACGTTGCCGGTGCATTACGCTTGTAGGAGCTGTCGAACTCCTTGCCATCCACCAGGGTTCCACGGTAGTGCACCTTGACGCTATCGCTGGCCTTGGGTGTGGCGCCCGTTCCCATCGTGAGATGCAAAATCTTGACGCCCGAGGGCAAGACCTCGCCATCGGCCGCAGCGGCACCGAAACACACCAAGACTAGACCGGCAAGGACGGAAAACGGGCGTAAACGCATGGGAAGCTCCTCTGGAAAACTGTGAGACAGAAAGCCCGCGCAGCAAGCAGGCGGGATGACAGAGCCGCAGTGTACGATGGCCGCAACTGTGGCAGGCCAGCCATGGCAGACCAGCGGTAGCAGACCGTACCACTCATGCGGCGGCCCGCAGGTCCGTCTGTTTGGCCCACGCCACCTCCATCTCGCGCGGCAGGGCCACAGCGTTCTTGACTGCCAGAATTTCGGCCATGACACTGACGGCGATCTCGGCCGGGGTTTTGCTGCCGATAAAGATGCCGATCGGGCCGCGCAGCGACGCCAACGCTGCCTCACTCTGTCCGAAGTGCTCGATCATGCGCTGGCGGCGCGCGGCGTTGTTGCGCCGCGATCCAATCGCTCCAACGTAGAAGGCATCGGTCTTGAGCGCCTCCAGCAAGGCCATGTCGTCGAGTTTGGGATCGTGCGTGAGTGCCACCACGCAACTGCGCCGGTCCGGCCGGAAAGCGACCACCACGTCGTCGGGCATGTCGCTGACGACGCTGGCACCGGCCACCGCCCAACTACCGCGGTACTCGGCACGCGGATCACAGACCGTTACCGCGAACCCGCTGAACATGGCCATGGTCGCCAGGTACTCGGTCAACTGGCCCGCGCCGATCAGCAGCATGCGGTACTCCGGCCCGAACGTGTTCACAAGATGCGTCGCTGACAACTGCAGCGCCTGTGGCGGCGCCGCTGCCTGCAGGCTGACAAAGCCGTCCTGCAAGCGCAGCGTGCGCTGCACCAGGCTGCCGCGTTCCAGGGCACGCACCAGTTCGTCCAGACCAGAGCACAGCGGGTCGTATTCCAGCAGCAGTTCCAGCGTGCCGCCGCAGGGCAATCCAAAGCGGTGCGCTTCGTCTGCCGTAACGCCGTACTTGACCAGGCTCGGCGCACCGGTTGGCATACCAAGTGCGCCATTGATCTGGGCGGCACTGCCACCGGCCTGGGTGTGGCGATAGATCAGGTCGTCCTCAATGCAGCCACCGGAGACCGAACCGACCACTGCGCCATCCTCGCGCAAGGCCATGATGGAGCCAACCGGTCGTGGCGACGACCCCCAGGTTCGCACAACGGTTGCCAACATAGCCCGGCGACCGGCTGCACGCCAGTCGCGCAGGGTACGCAGCACCAGTACGTCGAGGTTCTCCATAAAACGCCTCCTGTCGCAACCACCACCAGGCCAGCGCCACTGCCGCCAGCATCTTGCACAAACGCGCATCGACTAAAAACCCGACGCCGTTCATGCCACCTCCGCCGTGGTCCGCACTGGCATCACATGCACCATCGCCAATTCGAGTTGTACCGCCATCTGTGCGCCCACAGCAAGTTGCGCGCGTTGCCGCCCGGACAGGGTCAGACGCAACTGCGCGCCGGGTATATCGCGCAAGCCAAGGGTGGCCATCGTGATCTCGGCCAACTGGCGCACCTCGGTGACCGTCACGCCCAATTCGCCCGGACTCTGCGCAGGCCTCTCCAGCAGCGTGATTGCGTCGCCCGAGACCACCCAATGCACGTTCTGGCCCGCCGCCAGCTTGCCTTTGTCGCGCACCTTTAGGCGTACGTCACTCGCACCTGCTGCGCCGCCGCTGTGCCAACGCAGCCAGCCCCAACCCGGCTCGTCCGCCGGCCCGAGCCACTCGCCCTCAAAGCGGTTGCGAATGCCAACCAGGTCGGCCACCCGCGTGTTGCGTGGCGCCTGGTAAATGCTGGCGGGCGTGCCCTGCTGCAACACCCGGCCCGCATCCATCACCACGAAGCGGTCGGCCAGCAGGCGCGCCTCGTTCAGGTCGTGCGTGACCAGTAGGATCGGGATGGCAAGCTGCTGGCGCAAGTCGGCCAGCAACTGGTACAGGGCCTGGCGGTTCATCTGGTCCACTGCCGAGAACGGCTCGTCCAGCAATAACAGGCTGGGGTTGCGCGCCAGGGCACGCGCCACCGCCACCCGTTGCTCTTCACCACCCGACAGCTGGGCGGGCAGGCGCCCGTGCAAGGCGGCGCCCAGTCCCACGTGGTCGAGCCAACGTTGTGCCTGCGGTTGCCGCAGCAAGCGCGGCTGCTGCAGCAGCGGCAACGCCACGTTGTCGATGGCGCTCAGGTGTGGCATCAAGGCATAGTGCTGAAACACCAGGCCAACACGGCGTTCGCGCACCGGTCGAAACACCCCGGCCGCCGTGTCGTTCCACACCTCGCCGCCCACCACCACCCGCGCGGCTTGCGGCCGCATCAGGCCGGCCAACACGCGCAGCATGGACGTCTTGCCGGCACCAGACGGCCCCACCAGTGCCAGCAACTCACCCGGGGCGCAGCCAAAGGCACCGGACAGCCGCATCGGCGAGTGCTGGTCTACCTCGATCCGCAAGGAACGATCCGCACTGCCCGCCACACTCATCGCCGCACCGCCAGCCGCGCCGAGGCAAAAAACGAGGCCGCCACGGCCAGCAGTGACAACAGCAGCAGCAACAGCGCCATGCGGTCGGCGGCCACCATGTCGAAAGCCTGCACCCGGTCGTAAATTGCGATGGCAATGGTCCGGGTCTCGCCGGGAATACTGCCGCCCATCATCAACACCACGCCGAACTCGCCCAAGGTGTGCACAAAGGTCAACACCATGGCCGACAACACGCCCGGCCAGACGAGCGGCAGTTCGACACGCCAGAAGGTCTGCCACAGCCCCAGCCCGCTCACCGCCGCAGCTTCACCGAGGTCGCGCGGGATCGCCATGAAGGCGCGTTGCACCGGTTGCACCATGAACGGAATGTTGAACACCATCGACGCGATCAGCAAACCCCCGAAATTGAAGCTCAGTTGTACGTCAAAGTTTTGCGCGACCCAGCGGCCGACCGGAGACGCCGCACCCAGCGACACCAGCAAGTAGTAACCCAGCACCGTCGGTGGCAACACCAGCGGCAACACGACCAGGGCCTCGATCCAGGCCTTGCCAGGGAACTCCGAATAGGCTAGCCAGCGCCCTAGCCACAATCCGGCCGGCAACAACACCACCAGCGTCAGTGACGCCAGCTCCAGCGACAAGACCAGTGCCTGCCAATCCATGCCGCGTCAATCCCTGGACATGTCGAAGCCGTAGCGGCGCATGACGGTTTGCGCCGCCGGTGTGGCGAGGAACTGGTAGAAATCGCGCACTGTCGCTGGCGCGTCCTTCAACAAGACCATGCGCTGGCGCAGCGGCCGATGCCAGCTCTCGTCGATCAGCGCAAAACTTCCCAATGCCGCAATCGGCGGCGCCAGCGCCAGCGACAACGCCACGATGCCGCCCTGCGCCGCCCCCGACAAGGCGAACTGAGCCGCTTGCGAGATGTTCTCGCCCAGCACCAGGTGCGGTGTGATGGCCTGCCACAGCCCAGCGGTTTGCAGCGCCTCACGTGCGCGCGCTCCATACGGCGCATGCTCCGGGTTGGCAATGGCGAACTTGCGCACGCGGCCATCCCGTATGGCTTGCGCCAGGTCTTGCAGGCTGCCGTCCGCCTTCAGCGCCGACCCCTTGGGAACCATGATGCCGATGCGCCCGATGCCATACAGCCGACCGCGGTCCACGGTCTTGCCGGCATCGGCGAGGCGGAACACCAGGTCCTCGTCGGCCGACATGAACATCGGGAACGGCGCGCCCTGCAGAATCTGTGAATACAGGTTGCCGGAGGAACCGTAGACCAGGCGCAGCCGCTGACCGCTGGCGCGCTCAAACAACACGGCAACCTCATCCAGCGCAAACTTGAGATCGGACGCCGCCGCGATGGTTGGCCCCTGCTGCGCAAAAGAACGCGGCGCCGTGACTGCGGCCAACACAAGTGCTGCGATCCATTGGGGGAGCTGTCGTCGAAGCATGGTCTTGCGCGCAGGGGTCCAGCGCGCAATCAGCGCGAGGGCAGGCCGCTGCCAGACGACAGCGGCGCCACGTCCTGCTGCTGCAGCAGTTCGCCAAAGACCATGCGGGCAACCCCAGCCGCTTGCGCCGCGCGCTCGCAGTCCGCGCAGGGCCGTGAGGTTGACACCAGAATGCTGCCAGCGAGCTGCTCGCGCCCGAGGCGACGCTGGGCATCGCGGATTGCCTCGCGCTCGGCATGGGCCGTAGGGTCGTTGCGCTGCACCACCCGGCTTGGCCCCTCACCCACCACCACACTATTCAGCACCAGCACCGCACCGTAAGGCTGGTCGCCCCAGGACAAGGCCAGCGCCCGCATAGCCAGCGCCGCGTCCATCCAGCGCCGTTGCGGCACGACACGCCCCGTGCTGGCGCCCTGGCCCAGCACCGATCGCGGCGCACAAGCCAACGCCGCAAACGACAAACCGCAGCCCAGCAGGTGACGACGGCAGCAAACGGGGTTCATGGCGGCGTCGGCCTGTTGAAGGTCGCTGCGCAAAACCGGCAGCGCAATAGTGCGGCTACTGCAACCATGTCAGTCCAACAAACTGGCGTAGACCAGGTTGCGAAATAGCTGCCGGTACCAGGCGCGCTGGTTCGGCGCCTGGATCAGCATCACCGCCAGCAGGTCTTGCGCCGGATCGACAAAGAAGCTGGTGCCAGCCATGCCGCTCCAATAAAACGTGCCCACCGACCCCGGCACCGGCGTCAGGCCGGTTGCCAACCGCACCGCGAACCCCAGCCCAAAACCCTCACCCGCCTCCAGCAACGTGTCGCGCCAGGGGATGTTGCCCATGTGGTCGGACGTCATGTATTGCACGGTGCGCGGCCCGAGCAGGCGCACGCCGTCGAGTTCGCCTTTGTTTAAAAGCATCTGTGCAAACCGCGCGTAGTCCATCGCGCTGCCCACCATACCGCCGCCGCCGGACTCCATCTCGGGCGCCTCACGCACATTGCTCTTCTCCATCAGCTCCGCGCCCTCTGGATCCTTCGCAAACGGTTCGGCGATGCGGCCGTGGCTGGCGGGCGGCACCCAGAACGCCGTGTCCACCATGCCCAAGGGCGCCAGGATGTGTTGCTGCAGATACTCGCCCAGGCTCTGGCCACTAAGCACCTCGACCAGGGCGCCCAGCACATCGGTGGCGCGGCTGTATTCGCCGACCGAGCCGGGTTGGTACATCAGCGGGATCTGCGCCAGCGCCTTGCAGGTGGCAAGGTTGTCGCGCCCCGGCACCCGTACGTTGACTTGCCGTTCGCGGTACAAACGCTGCACCGCGGATTCGCCGCTGAACTCATATGTCAGCCCGGCCGTGTGGCGCAGCAAATCCTGAATCGTCGCCGGCCGCGTCACCGGCACCAGGGTGACGACACCGTCGCGCTCCACCGC
>JAJAZK010000120.1 GCA_026785765.1 Rhodoferax sp.
ACGCTGACCCATGCCATTTCCGAGCTGCAGGCGGCGTACGCCAAATACCAGCACGACCCGGAGTTCGTGGCCGAGTTCCAATACGAGTTGGCCCATTTCGTGGGCCGACCGTCACCGGTTTACCATGCTGCCCGCATGAGCCGTGAGCAGGCCGGGGCACAGATCTTCCTCAAGCGGGAAGACCTCAACCACACTGGCGCCCACAAGGTCAACAACACGATTGGACAGGCCATGCTGGCGCGCCGTATGGGCAAGCCCCGTGTGATCGCCGAGACGGGCGCAGGCCAGCATGGGGTTGCCACCGCCACCATTTGCGCCAGATACGGACTGGAATGTGTCGTCTACATGGGCAGCGAGGACATCAAACGCCAGAGCCCCAACGTGTACCGCATGAAACTGCTCGGCGCTACCGTGGTACCGGTCGAGAGCGGCAGCCGCACGCTCAAGGATGCGCTCAACGAGGCCATGCGCGACTGGGTCGCGAACGTTGACAACACTTTCTACATCATCGGGACGGTGGCTGGCCCGCATCCCTACCCCATGATGGTGCGTGACTTTCAAAGCGTGATCGGCAGGGAGTGTCTGGTACAGATGCCCGACATGCTGGCTGCACAGGGCTGCCATAGCGCCCAACCCGATGTGGTAATGGCCTGTGTGGGCGGTGGCAGCAACGCCATGGGTATTTTCTACCCCTACATCGCCCACAGCGCAACACGGCTGGTAGGTGTGGAGGCCGCCGGCGAAGGGCTCGACAGCGGAAAACATGCGGCTTCGCTGCAACGTGGCAGCCCGGGGGTATTGCATGGCAACCGCACCTACGTCTTGCAGGACAACAATGGGCAGGTGACCGAGACACACAGTATCAGCGCCGGGCTGGACTACCCGGGAGTCGGTCCCGAACATGCGCTGCTCAAGGACACCAGGCGCGCCGAATACGTCGGGGTCACGGACATCGAAGCCCTTGAAGCGTTCCATTACCTGTGTCGCACCGAAGGCATCATCCCGGCGCTTGAATCCAGCCACGCCGTCGCCCATGCGATGCGCCTTGCCCGGACTATGCGCAAGGACCAGTCCATTCTTGTGAACCTCTCCGGGCGCGGCGACAAGGACATTGGAACCGTGGCTGACCTTTCCAACGCCGACTTCTATTGCAGGCCCAGTTGTCAAGGCCAAACCGCCAAAGGAACACCGACTGTCGTCGCGCTGCCGCGCAAGAGCACCGTATGAGCCGCAGGGCCGCCCCCAAGGCGAATAGCGCCGCAGCGCGCCGCGCGAAGGCTTTCACATGAGCCGCAGGGCCGCCCCCAAGGCGAATAGCGCCGCAGCGCCATGCGCGAAGGCCTCCAGATGAGCCGCATTGGAACGACACTCGGCGCGCTGCGGGAGCGTGGACGCACCGCCCTTATCCCGTATGTCACGGCGGGTTTTCCGTACCCCGACATTACGCCCGAACTGATGCACGGCATGGTCAGCGGTGGCGCCGATATCATTGAGCTTGGCATCCCGTTTTCCGACCCTATTGCCGATGGTGCAGTGATCCAGAAGGCAGGCGACAGGGCACTCGCGGCGGGCATCGGATTGACCCAGGTACTGCAGATGGTGCGTGGTTTCCGAATGACCAACCAGCACACCCCGGTGGTGCTGATGGGCTACGCCAATCCGATCGAACGTTTTGACCAGTTGCACGGCTCTGCAAATGCAGACAGTGCCTTCGTAACACAGGCCAGCCAGGCTGGCGTCGATGGATTGCTGGTGGTCGACTACCCGCCTGAAGAGTCGGTCGGCTTGGCGGCCGCTTTGCGAGCCCGTGGCATGGACCTGATCTTCCTGCTGGCGCCCACCAGTACCGAAAAGCGCATGCAAGAGGTTGCCCAGGTGGCGACCGGATACGTGTACTACGTGTCCCTGAAAGGTGTTACCGGAGCCGGGACACTGGACACCGAGGCCGTGGAGAGGATGTTGCCGCGCATCCGCAAACACGTGCGTATTCCCTTAGGTGTCGGTTTTGGCATCCGGGACGCAGCGACGGCATGTGCCATCGGCAAGGTCGCCGATGCCGTCGTCATCGGCAGTCGAATCATCCAGTTGATCGAAGATGCGCCGCGCGAGCAGGTAGCTGCGATCGCTGGAGAGTTCCTTGCCACCATCCGCGCAGCGCTCGATGGCCAGGCTGGCGTACCACACCCCGTAATGTCAGGAGAAAATGCATGAGCTGGCTTGAAAAATTGCTGCCCCCAAAAATCCAGCACACCGATCCCGCTGACCGGCGATCGGTGCCGGAAGGTTTGTGGATCAAGTGCCCGAGTTGCGAGGCGGTACTGTACAAGTCGGACCTGGAACAGAACCAGAACGTCTGCCCGACCTGCGGCCATCACCACCGTATTGGAGCGCGGGCCCGCCTGGACACCTTTTTGGACCACGAAGGACGCTTCGAGATCGGGCAGGAAGTGCTGCCAGTCGACGCCCTAAAGTTCAAGGATAGCCGCAGGTATCCGGAGCGGCTCAAGGAGGCAATGGAGAACACGGGGGAGACCGATGCGTTGGTGGTGCTGGGCGGCGCCCTCCATACCATCAGCGTGGTGGTGGCCTGCTTCGAGTTTGAGTTCATGGGCGGTAGCATGGGGTCGGTCGTTGGCGAACGCTTCGTGCGCGGTGTCGAAACCGCGATCGAACAGAAGGTGCCATTCATCTGCTTCACCGCGACCGGTGGTGCCCGTATGCAAGAAGGCCTGCTGAGCCTGATGCAGATGGCGAAAACCAATGCCGCTTTGACGCGTTTGGCCAAGAAGGGCTTACCCTTCATCAGCATCCTCACCGACCCGACCACCGGCGGGGTGAGCGCCAGTTTTGCATTCATGGGTGACGTGGTGATCGCTGAACCCAAGGCCCTGATCTGTTTCGCCGGGCCGCGCGTCATCGAATCGACCTTGCGGGTCACTTTGCCGGAGGGGTTCCAGCGCTCCGAGTTTCTGCAAGAAAAAGGAGCCATCGACTTTGTCTGCGACCGCCGTGAGTTGCGCAAGGTGGTGGCCAGCACGCTGGCGATGCTGCTGCGGCAGCCGACGGATGCGGTAGTCTGATTCAACCCGGTCTGGTGGGCGCCTCAGCGCGGCAGCCCAGATATCGAATCAATCACGATGCCGGCGACCTGCAGCAGCACCAGCAGCAGCAGTGGTGAAAGGTCGATGCCGCCGACCAGCGGCACCACGCGCCGGATGGGCCGCAGCCAGGGCGCCACCACGCGGTCAATCAAACCTGCCATCGGCGAGCCCGATTGCACCCATGACAACACCACGTAAACGATCAGCAGACCGGTGGCTCCCGACAGTACCAGGCGCACCAAGCCAAGCGCCGCCTGCATCGGTACCAAGGCGGGTGATCCGTGCAGTCCTCCGAGCAACCACAAAAACCCGTACAGGGCGAGCTCCACCAGACCCGCGGCCACCAGGCTTGCGATGTCCCATCGTCCGACCGGCGGTATCAAGCGGCGCAACGGCAACACCAGCCAATCCGTGAGCGCAAAAATGAATGGTCCGAGCGGATTGCCCGCCCGCGGCGCCATGGAGATTCGCTGGTATTGCAAGTACAGGCGCAACAGACACATGCCGGCCACCAGGCCTGCAGCAATGTGAAGCAACAAGGACGTGATCTGGTAAAGCATGATGCAAGAGTGGACTAGCCTCTGGCGATAATAGCGGCTGCCTGACCTCCTGTTGGCCAGCCTGCTCCTGCGACCACACAATCCATGTCCGATCAACCCCACCCCGTACCGTTGCCAGACGAAAACCAGCTGATGGCCGAGCGGCGCGAAAAGCTGCGCCTGATTCGCGCGCGGCAGGCCCAGGGGCACGGGGTCGCATTCCCAAATGACTTCAAACCAACACACCGTGCCGCCAACCTGCTGCAAGCACATGGGCAGCAATCTAACGAGGAACTGACCGCAGACCGAATCGTGGTGCGATTGGCCGGGCGGATGATGCTCAAGCGGGTGATGGGCAAAGCCAGTTTTGCAACCTTGCAAGACGGGTCGGGACGACTGCAGGTGTATGCCAAGGGCGAAGACCTCGGCGATGCGGCGTATGAGGATTTCAAACATTGGGATCTGGGCGACATCGTCGGCGTCGAAGGCCACCTGTTCAAAACCCGAACCGGAGAATTGTCGATCCACGCCAGCGGCCTGCGTCTGCTGACCAAGAGTCTGCGCCCGATGCCGGACAAGTTTCACGGCGTGCATGACCAGGAACTGAAGTACCGGCAACGCTACGTGGACCTGATGACGGATGAGGCTTCACGCAAACGCTTTATCGCGCGCAGCAAGGCTGTCAGCGGGATCCGGGAGTTCATGGTGGGCCATGGTTTCCTCGAGGTGGAGACGCCGATGCTGCACCCGATCCCGGGTGGCGCCAACGCCAAGCCGTTCTCCACCCACCACAATGCGCTCGATCAGCTGATGTATCTGCGCATCGCGCCCGAGCTGTATCTCAAGCGTCTGGTGGTTGGGGGTTTTGAGCGCGTCTTCGAAATCAACCGCAACTTCCGCAATGAAGGAATCTCGGTGCGCCACAACCCCGAGTTCACCATGATGGAGTTTTATGCCGCCTACTGGGACTACCAGGACCTGATGGTATTCACCGAGGAACTGGTGCGTGATGCGGCCCAAAAGGCGGCTGGTACCTTGCAACTGAACTACGCGGGCCGTCCAGTTGATCTGGCTCCAGCATTTGAGCGCTTGACAATTTTGCAGGCGATTGAACGCTACACCGACGCCGGCGCAGCGGTTGCCGATCCTGTGTGGCTGGTGGCAGCCCTGCTCGAGCTCGGAAAGACGGAAGAAAAAGACAAGCTGTCACGGCGCAGCCTGGCTGCGCTGCAGGTTTTGTACTTTGAGGAAACCGTGGAAGACAAGCTCTGGCAGCCGACGTTCATTTGCCAGCATCCGGTCGAGATATCGCCGCTTGCGCGCGCCAGCGACAACAACCCGGAGGTCACGGAACGCTTCGAACTCTATATCACTGGACGCGAGTTCGGAAACGGATTCAGCGAACTCAATGATGCAGAAGACCAGGCGGCGCGGTTCCATGCGCAAGTCAGCGCCAAAGACGGCGGCGATGATGAAGCCATGTTTTTCGACCACGATTTCGTACGCGCTCTTGAATACGGCATGCCGCCCACGGGCGGCTGTGGCATTGGAATCGACCGGCTGATGATGCTGCTGACCGACAGCCCAAGCATCCGCGACGTCATCCTTTTTCCTGCGTTGCGCCGGGAAAATGTGCCACATTGAAACGGCGTACACCGGCGCGGCACCAGCCCTGTATCGCGTGGCATAGGGGTCAGGGAATCAGGTCCAGCGCCTGCATGTAATGACTATCGACCATCAGATTGTCCCAGTCCGGACCTGGCTGGATTGGCAACAAGTCCAGCCGGCGTTGTTCGCTGGCTGCACGCGGTAACCATTCGCCACGCGACCGTGCCTGGCGCAGACCGTCGAGCAAACCATCGACTGCGGCCCCGTCGCCCACACTCTGGTTGCACAGAAGTACCATGTCGCAACCCGCATCGAGAGCCGCGACGGCCGCTTGTGCGTAACTGACGGTTCGACCGTCGATCTGTCGCGCCCCGGCCATGCTCAGGTCGTCGCTGAAAACTGCACCGCGAAACCGCAGCGTGCCGCGCAACACCTGCTCCAGCCAGCGTTTCGAAAACCCGGCGGGACGGCTGTCGACCTTGGGGTACACCACATGGGCCGGCATGACACTGGCCAGGCTGGTATCCAGCCAACCGTAGGGCGCGGCGTCTGCGGCCAGGATTTGCCGCAGGCTGCGCCGGTCCACCGGAACCTCGGTATGCGAATCGGCACGCACAAATCCATGGCCGGGAAAATGCTTGCCGCAGTTGGCCATGCCACTGCGCAACATTCCGTGCATCAGGCCCTTGGCAAGGAGACTGACGACCGCTGCATCCGCCGCAAATGCGCGGTCCCCGATGACCCCGCTGGCGCCATAGTCCAGATCCAGAACGGGTGTGAAGCTGAGGTCCACGCCACACGCACGCAACTCCGAACCCAGCACAAAACCGCATGCCGTCGCAGCGCTACTGGCGCGTAAGGCGCTGGCCCGGGCGTCGCCTGGCACACCAAGGCTCCAGCATTGACCGAGTGCACGCATGGGCGGAATGTGGGTGAATCCATCGCTGCGAAAGCGCTGAACCCGACCGCCCTCATGGTCGACCAGGATCAACAGGTCCTGCCGTATCGCCTTGATCTGCGCACACAATACGGCCAGTTGGGCTCGGTCCTGCCAATTACGCCCAAACAAAACCACACCGCCGACCAGCGGGTCCGACAAACGCGCAGCATCTGAACCTGAGAGTCGCAAACCGGCGACGTCAATAATGAGAGGCGATGGCTGGATCATGGCTCGTGGTGGCTGCTGAAAAACTGGTCGGTCTGCGTTTGGCGAAAGGGTGAAGGGGCGTCAATCGGCGGCCTCTACAACACAAAAGCTTGCAGCATATTCGGACTCGTCCGTCACGCTGATATGGGCGCGCAGCGCGCGCGCTTCAAACCAATACTTCAATGCGCCGTGCAGCACCACACAGGGTTTGCCGGCATTGGCGTGTGCCGCTGGCAACTTGTCGATTTCACACAGCCGCCAGGTCATGGGCATCCGCATGCCCAGGCCGATGGCCTTGCTGAATGCCTCTTTGGCACTGAAGCGGGTGGCAAGGTAACGCACGCCGCGCTCGGGCCAGCGTGCACTGCGGGCCGACCAGACCTCCATCTCTCGCTCACACAGGATTTTCAAGGCAAATCTCTCACCATGGCGCTCCAGGCTGGCACGGATGCGCCGAATGTCGCAGATGTCGGTACCGATCCCATAAATCATGCTTACAGCCTCCGGCGCATGTCCGCGAGAGGCACTACGGCTTGGACGCTGGTGCAGTCATAAAATGCGCCCACGGGGTTCATAGGGATTGGAGATCGAGCATCATTTTGCGCGTACGCAAGGAGTCAACACCACAATGGTAGTTGAGCAGAGATCGCAGTTGGCGCTTCAGGGCGGCCGCATGCGGGGCGCAGGCACGCAAGGTATCGGCGAAACTGGTGCCCGCGGCAAGGGACCGCTGAAGTTCCAGCCAGTCGCTACCAGCCAGGCTGTTGGGCTCGGACGCGGCGGCCTGTCGCAAGCCGCCTTCGGCGACCAGGCAGTATCGGGTTTGCCCCTCCAACGCAGCCAAAGTCATTGTCTGCGCATCGAGCATCGGCAACAGGCCAATTTCACGCAACAACAATAACTCGAACGCCCGCAACGCCGTCTGCAGGGCCGCCGCGTGCACCGACGCGAGAACCTCGACGACGTTCGAGTAAATGTCGAAAAGTCCCGGATGGGGATCGTCACGGGCCAGCAGCTTTAGCAGCAGTTCATTGAGGTGGTAACCCGACAACAATGCCTCGCCTCCGGGCATCACATGCCCACCCATCCATTCAGCACTGCGCAACGTGCGGATCTCGGCATCTCCCCCGAATGCGAGGTGCAACGGCTGCAAGGGCAGCAGAATCGGCCGCAGGCTGGAACTTGGGCGCTTGGCGCCTTTTGCCACCAGCGCAACCCGGCCGTAGTTGCGGGTGAAGACCTCCAGAATCAGGCTGGACTCACTCCAGTCATGGCGGTGCAATACATACGCCGGCTCGTCCGAGATGCGTTTGCTGGCCACGGTTCAGTACGCCGTCACTCGTAACCAAAGCTGCGCACGCGCGCCTCGTCGTCAGCCCAGCCCGAGCGCACCTTGACCCACAATTCGATGAACACCTTGGCATCGAGCAAAGCCTCGAGCTCGACGCGGGTCTCGGTACCAATGCGCTTCATGCGTTCGCCCTTGTCGCCGATCACCATGGCTTTGTGGGAGTCGCGTTCGACGATGATTGTGGCGGCGATACGGACCAAACGCTTTTGACCTTTGCGCCCGGCCTCTTCTTCGAAGCGGTCGATCACCACGGTTGACGTGTAGGGCAATTCGTCGCCAGTCAACCGGAACAGCTTCTCCCGCACCATCTCGGAGGCCAGAAATTTTTCGCTGCGGTCGGTGAGTTCGTCCGCCGAGTAGGACCATGGTTGCTGCGGCAAAAACCGCTCACAGACGGCGAACAGGCGTTGCACGTCCTTGGTATTCCTGGCCGACATCGGAAAAAACTCTGCGAAGGCGTGGCGCGTCTGCATTTCCTGTAGCCAGGGCGCAATGTCGGCGCGTCGACCGACCTCATCGAGTTTGTTTGCCACCAGCAGCGCAGGAGTGTTTTTGCCAAGCAAGGCCAGCACCTTGCCGTCTGCCTGGTTGAACTTGCCAGCCTCCACCACGAACAAGATCAAATCCACATCGTGGATCACCCCCAGCACCGACTTGTTCAGGGCGCGGTTCAGTGCGTTGTCATGGCGTGTCTGGAATCCAGGCGTATCGACAAACACGAACTGGGTGCTGGCGATGTTGCGGATACCGGTAATGCGATGGCGCGTCGTCTGCGCCTTGCGCGACGTGATACTGAGCTTCTGGCCAACCAGGGCGTTGAGCAAGGTTGATTTGCCAACGTTTGGCTTGCCGACAATGGCAATCAGACCGCAGCGCTGGACCGGCTCCGTCATCGTGGACCAATGCTACGCACGTTTTGCAGCATGGCGCTGGCGGCAGCCTGCTCTCCAGCCCGGCGCGAACCACCGATGCCACGCTCGCGCATGTTG
>JAJAZK010000121.1 GCA_026785765.1 Rhodoferax sp.
CGATCATAAACGCTTGGGTACTATTCCAGCCGATGGATGGCGTGCTCAGGTTTTTGCATACCAGGCCTTCACGGCTGCATGGTCGCGCACGGCTGAATACACGGCAATAAGCTTTGGGCAGGCATCGAAGATCGTGGCCGGGATGTGGTCGACCTTGCCGCCGATGAACCAGCGCACGGCCATGTGCAGCTTGATGTCCACAACGTGCAGTTTGGCGCCGGCAAAGAACGGGCCACCAGGTATGTTTCGCTCCGTCGCGTTGGCCCATGCCGGCAGGAAGGTGGCGACCAGCGCCTCGCGCGCGGCTTTTTTCTCGGCTTCGCCCAGGCGCAGGGTGGGCCCGACGACGAAGCGCATGTCCTCCACATGCTGCAGCATGCCCTCGTGCTGCGCCGCCTCGAAATCGTCTGTCGGGTGCAGGCCGTGGCGGCGCCCGATCAGCGTCAGGATCGCGTTGGAATGCGCCAATGGTGGCTTGTCCGGCAGTTCCAGCACCGGCACGGCGCCGTAGGGTGCTTGCGCCTTGATGGCGGGCCAGTCGGCAGGCTTGAAGCGCACGTCGTCAAAATCGATGCCGGCCACATGCAGCGCGAGGCGGCACTCTTCTCCGCGGCTTACGGGGGCGTCGAAATAGATTAGCCTGGGTTTGGTCATGGCGGCAAGCTTAACCCGAACCGACACGCCCATGCGCCACTCGCTAGACTCAATGCTTCGGAGATCCATGCCCGATCCCGGGAGAACGCATCCATGCCCACCAAAACCTTCACCAGCGGACGCATCCGCACGGCCGACTGGGACCCCGCAACGCGCCAACTCGACATCCATTGGGACAACAAGTCCGTGCTGGCCTACAAGCAGGTGCCGCAAGAGGTGTTCCGGCGACTCTGCGCCGCCCCCAACCCGGCCGCCTATTGGGAAGATCGCATCGCCGATGAATATCCGAAGGCTACGGCTGTCGCGACCGGCAGCGCGGATGAAGCCGGCAAGAAATTTGACGGTCTTTTTGGCGGCGCGGATTGAGCCGCTCAGGCGGTTGCGCCCAGCACCGGGCTTGCCAGCACACAGCGCACCCTGCGCGCGTTCTGCGCGCAAACCTTGCGAAACGCCTTGCTGACGCGTTCGTCGTCCGCCGCGTTGTCCCAAAAGGCGATGGCTGCGCGGGCTGCATCCAGCCAAGCGGCTTGCTCAGCCGGCAAGGGTAGCTCTGGTGCGAACTCCCGTTGCGGCAGCTCCATGCCGCGCACCGGCGCGTACAACATGGGCAGCATGTCGTACACCGGCGCCGGGACCAGTCCGGGCAGGAACGCCAGATTGCCGTCGTGCATGTCGGTGTTGCCGATGAGTTGCCCGTAGTGCCAGATGCGCTGTATGGCCGATTCACTCGCGTCGTCGATCATGCCTTGCGCGCGCAGCGCTGCAGCGCCCGCGATCCAGCTCTTGTTGGCCAGCCCCACCAGCGCCGCATTCAGCGCCGACCAGGAGCACACGGCTGAACGCCCCAGCGCGCCATGCCGGTCGAAGCGCTCGGTCTCAAAAAAGGTCCTGCCGCCAGATTGGTAAATGTGGGTGCGTGCGGCGGCAATACCCAATTCCTGTTCCAGGGTGCGCAGCGCCAGCTGCTCGCACACCAGCAGGTCGGCCCAGCGTCGTGTGCCGAGGGACGTGTCGGCACCCGAAAACTTGACGATGACCTGCACAGCCGCCCCGTCGATCTGCCGGTGCGCGGTGAACTTCGGGAATTCGCCACCAGCCGACGATTCCACCAATCCAAGCGCCAACGCCTCCTGTGCCTTGGACGGGTAGGCCGCCGCCAGATCCTCTTCGCGCAGGAGGTGCTGGCTGGTGTCGGCGTGGTCCAGAAAGCGGCGGTAGGCGGGTTCGCCCAAAATGTAGTTTCCAGGCTGGTCGACACCCAGCAGTGACAAGGTGTGCAGTGCATCGTCTTCCGACCAGTGCTGCGGGTCGGAAGACACTTGCAGCAGGCTCGCGTGCTGACGCGCAAAGTTGCGTCCGAGGAACCCCTGGGGCCGCATGTCGTCCAGGAAGTAGGGCAGACCGTCGAACCAGCCATCGCGCATCTCACCTGCCAATGGCCAATCTGGCGCTTTCAGGAACTCGATAGCGCAACCTTGTGGGTAAATGGTGTCGATGTTGGCAATGTGAGTACCGCGCCCCTCCCGGTCAATCTGGAACAGGGGGATCGGACGGCTTGCCCCGCGCACCGTTCGCCTTGCGGCGTAGGCCGTGCGGCGAGCCTTGCCCCGCGTTACCACCTGTTGTCCGAGCGCCTGCATGGCGCGCATCAGGGTCGGCCGGCTCACCTGCAGCCTTTTCAGCAGCTCGCCGGCGGGCATCTTGTGCCAGGTGCGCAACGCATGGAGAATATCGATTGGCATCATTTTGTAACGATATTTTCTACTCAATTTATGCAGTAGTCACCTTTGGGAGTCCGAGATTGCATCATATTATGTAACGATTTATGAAACGATAATCGATTGTCTGCGAGATTGACTCTCCCGGCCCGTCCTGTACCCGAGTTCCGCCGATATAGTCACCCAAACTCCCAACAACGATCCGGCGCCACCATGCAACACATCACAACCGATTACCTCATCATCGGCAGCGGCACGGCCGGGCTGGCCTTTGCCGATACGCTGATCGCCGAGAGCGACGCCCACGTCACCATCATCGATCGCCACGGCAAACCGGGTGGCCACTGGAACGACGCGTATTCCTTTGTCACGCTGCACCAGCCGTCGGCCTTTTACGGCGTGGGTTCGATGGAGCTGGGCAACGGCCGTATTGACAGCATGGGCACGAACAAGGGCCTGCTCGAGCTGGCCTCGGGTCCCGAGGTCTGCGGATACTTTGATCGGGTGATGAACCACAAACTACTGCCCACCGGCCGGGTGTCTTACCATCCGATGTGCAACTACCTGGGTGATGGTCAGTTCGAATCCTTGTTGTCCGGGCAACGCACCCAGGTCACAGTGCGCTGCAAGCTGGTGGACGCCAACCACTTCGGCCCCAAGGTGCCGTCCACGCATCGTCCGCGCTTCACGGTCGCTGCGGGCGTGAAGCTGGTCCCGCCCAATGCCTTGCCGCAGTTGTGGCACGGCATGGGTGGTGCGGATGCGGCGGCAGAGCGGCCGCAGCGCTTCGTCATCGTGGGCGCTGGAAAAACGGCGATGGACACAGTCATCTGGCTTGTCAACGCAGGTGCCAGCCCGGACGCCATCCGCTGGGTCGTGCCGCGCGACTCGTGGCTGATCAACCGCGAAACCACTCAGCCCGGCATGGCGTTTTTCACGCAGGTTTTTGGCAGCCAGGCGGACCAGATGGAGGCCTTCGCTACGGCCGCGTCCACTTCCGATCTGTTCCTGCGGCTGGAGGCCTGTGGCGCGTTGTTGCGCATCTTCCCCGGGCATGAACCGTCCATGTTCCACCTGGCCACGGTGGCGCCGGGCGAGGTGGAGGTGCTGCGCAGCATACTCAACGTCATCCGCCTGGGCCGTGTGATTGCGCTGGAGGCCGACCATATGCAGCTTGAGCGGGGCAACGTGCCAGTGCAGGCAGACCACACGTTGTATGTCGATTGCACGGCCTCCGCCGTGGAGCCGCGCGCGCCACAGAAGATCTTTCAAGAAGGCAAGATCGTGCTGCAGCTGGTGCGTCTGCCGCAGCCCGCGTTCAGCGCCGCGCTTACCGCGTATGTGGAAGCGCATTACGCCGACGATGCCGAGAAGAACCGGCTGTGCGCCACCGTCCCGTTCCCGCATACGCTAAACACCTACGCCCGCGCGATGCTGGTCAACATGATGAACCAGCACCAGTGGGGCCAGGACAAGGCGCTGCGCAACTGGATCCGCAATTGCCGACTCGACGGGTTTGGCCGGCTAATGGCGGAAATTGATCCCGCAGACACAGAGAAGATGGTCATCCTGCTGCGTCTCAAAGAGCAGGCAGCGGCGGCCGTGGGGAACCTGCGCAAGCTGGCCGCGGCGTCCGTGTGATACCGTGATTTCTGTGAGACTGCTGCCGCTCTCCTTCGGTTCGTGTCGTTCAGCGCGGCGGCGCAGGCGCCGGCCAAACTTCCGCGCCTGTGTTTCCTCGCGCTCGCTCCAGACGCCGCAGCGTTGCCGATTTTCAAGCCATGCTTTGACGGTTTGCGAGACGTTGGCCTTGTGTACGGC
>JAJAZK010000122.1 GCA_026785765.1 Rhodoferax sp.
GGCACCTGCGCCACCAGTGCGTCGCCCACGGCCAGCAGGATGTAGGTGTCTGCCGCCTGCGACGCGCTAAGACCGTGTTGCAACATGCCAATGGTAAAACCACCGAAGATAGTGATCAGCAGGATCAGGATGCCGGCGATGGCATCACCACGCACAAATTTCGAGGCCCCATCCATGGAGCCGAAGAAGTCGGCCTCCTCGGCCACCTCGGCGCGCCGTCGTTTGGCCTCCTTCTCGTCGATGGTGCCGGCATTGAGGTCGGCATCCACGGCCATCTGCTTGCCCGGCATTGCGTCCAGCGCAAAACGGGCCGACACCTCGGCGATGCGTTCCGCGCCCTTGGTGACAACGATGAAGTTGATCACGACCAGGATCGAGAACACGATCAGGCCGACGGCAAAATTGCCGCCAATCAGGAAGTGGCCAAAGGCCTCGATCACCGACCCCGCTGCGCCCGGCCCGGTATGACCTTCGAGCAGCACGACGCGGGTCGACGCCACGTTGAGCGACAGGCGCATCAGCGTGGTCAGCAGCAGTACCGCCGGAAAGGCCGCGAAATCCAGCGGCCGCAACATGTAGGCGGCGACCATCATCACCATCAAGGCGACCGCGATGTTGATGGTGAAGAAGACGTCCAGCAGGATGGGCGGCAACGGCAGAACCATCATCGACAGGATCGCCACGACCAGCAGCGGGGCAGCCGCGCCCTGCGCCAGCGCCGCATTGGAGCCGAACCAGCGTTGCAGTGACTTGAACGCGTCCATCAGGCGCCAGCCGCCCGGCCGAAGTGCGGATCGAGTTCGGCCGGAACTACCGGTTGCGGCGGGTCGCCGGGCATCGGAGCGTCGCCGCGCAGGGCCGCTTTGAGCCGGTACACGTAGGCCAGTACCTGTGCCACGGCGGTGTACAGACCCGACGGGATGTCCTGGCCGAGTTCGGCATGGGCGTAAAGCGCGCGCGCCAGCATTGGTGAGTCCAGTACCGGAATGTTGTTGGCGCGTGCGACATCGCGTATCCGTAATGCCAGCAGATCGGCCCCGCGCGAGATAGCCTGGGGCGCGCGCATGGTGGCATCGTCATACCGGACGGCCACCGCGAAGTGGGTCGGGTTCATCACCACAAAGTCTGCCCGCGGCACGGCGGAGATGCTGTTGCTTTGGGACAGCTCGCGTTGCCGCGCGCGCTGTTTGCCCTTCTGCAGCGGGTTGCCCTCGGACTCCTTGTTTTCCTGTTTGAACTCCTGGTGTGACATCTTCAGGCGCGAGCGGTGCAGGAATCTCTGCAAAGGCACATCCACCGTCGCCACCAGCAGAATCACCAGCAGCATCAGCGCCATGCCTTGCTGCAACCAGCGGTTCAGATGCCCGACTGCCGCAGTCGAGGGTTGCATGATCGTGGCCGCCACGGGCTGCATCGTCGACAGCAGGTACCAGCCGGCGACCACGCCGAGCACCGAGATCACGAGCAACATTTTCGCCACTTCGGCGAACTTGTCTTTGGTGAACATACGGCCGATGCCTGCCAGCGGATCAAGACGCGTCAGATCGGGCAGCAGCGGTTTGAGGCTGCTGACCCAGCCGCCGACCGCAACCGAGCTGAGCACGACCGCGATACCGACGATGCCGGCAAAGGCAGCGCAGGCAATCAGGCCGGGCAGCACCATGTCCTGCAGCCGGGTCAGCATGGTCGCTGGATGCGCCATCGTGGCGGAATCGAAGCGGAGTTGGTGGGCCAGGCCCATGCGCATGTGCTCGAACAGATAGGGCATCAAACCCAGCAGGGCAAGCGCCCCCACGCCCAGCACCGCCAGGTGCGACAAGTATTGGGATCGGGTGACCTGCCCGTCGTCAACCGCGCGCTGTAGCTTGCGCTGTGACGCCGGAAGGTTGCGATCCTGGCTGCTGGATTCCATGTGACGGGCCCGTGTGGTCTGGATGGATTTTGCGTTGCCCCCCGGAAAACTAAAGTCCGAAAAGGCGGCTGATCACCCGCCACTTCGCCACCCTGGCGCCGCTGGTGACGGAACGCGCAGACACGCCACGCGGCAGTGAATTACTGCAGACCGAGCTTGCGCAGTATCCGCTCGACCTTGCCTTCGAGGATTGCCTTGGTGAAGGGCTTCACGACATAGCCGGCCGCACCCAGACGTGCCGCCTGCAAGATTTCCTCCTTGCGCGCATCGGCCGACAGCATCAGGAACGGGATATGGCACAAGGACACATCGCCCTTCACCTTGGCGAGCAACTGCAAACCGTCGAGCCGGGGCATGTGGACGTCACTCACCACAAAATCAAACTTTCCGTCGCGCAGTTTCTCCAGCGCAACCATCCCGTCCTCGGCCTCTTCGACTTGCGTGTAACCGGCTTCCTTGAGCAGGTTGACGACAATGCGCCGCATCGTCGAGAAATCGTCCACCACCAGAAACCGCAATGCCTTGGCCATAAAACGATTATTGCCCAGCGCTCAGACCGCACGCACGCCTGCAGCGCCGTCCGGAGTGTCAGCGTGTTGCGCGTGGCGCCACCGGGGCGGCAGGTGCAACCGCTTCGGCGGCTGGCAGCACTGGAGTACGTGCGCTTCCGAGTAGCCGCTCTTCTGCCTCGCGGGTCATGACCAGAATAGTGATGCGCCGGTTGCTGGCGCCGAGCGGGTTTTGCGTGTCGAGCAGGCTGCTGGACGCGAGACCAGTTACCCGCACCAGCTTTTCGTCCGGCATGCCAGCCGCTACCAGTTCGCGGCGCGACGAGTTGGCGCGGTCGGCCGACAGTTCCCAGTTGCTGTAACCACGGGGTCCGTTGCCGTAAGGCGAACGGTCGGTGTGACCGTCCAGGCTGATCTTGTTGTCGACGCCACCCAGCGCGGTACCAATCTCACGCAGGATCTCGCGCATGTAGGGTTTGACCAGGGCACTACCGACGTCGAACATGGCGCGGTTCTGGTCGTCCACGATCTGAATCTGCAAACCGTCTGGCGTGGTCTCCAGGCGGATTTGCGAGCTGAACTCGGCGAGCCGCGGATTGTTCGCGATCACCGAGCTGATCTTGGCGCTGAGTGCAGCGAGTTTGCGCGCGTCCTGCTTCGCGACTTCGGCCTTGGCCGCGTCGAGTGCCGCCTTCTTGGCTATGATCGGATCGGTCGAGTCGGCGCGTTTGTTCTGCCCGCTCTGCTTGGTCAGGTCGTTGCCGCCGCCCAGGATCACGCTGTTGCTGGCGCCAGCACCAGTGCCGCCCATTAACGCCACTTTCAGCGGCGCGCTGAAATAGTCGGACAGGCCCTTCTTGTCACCTTCCGAGGTAGAGCCGAGTAACCACATGAGCAGGAAAAACGCCATCATGGCGGTCACGAAGTCTGCATACGCGATCTTCCAGGCACCGCCATGGACTGCGTGGCCACCCTTCTTGACCCGCTTGATGATGATCGGCTGCAGCTTCTTGGCGTCGGTTGCCATGTCAGTGCGTTCCAGGAAAATGCATTACTTCTTGCCGCGCACGTGCGCTTCGAGTTCGACAAAACTCGGGCGCTCGGTGGAGAACAGGACCTTGCGCCCGAACTCGATGGCGGTGGACGGGTTGTAGCCCTGCATGCTGGCGAGCAGGGTGGTTTTGATGCACTGGAACTCCTTGGCGGCGTCTTCCGTTTTCTGCTCCAGCAAGCCGCCCAGCGGCTCCACCACGCCGTACGCCAGCAGAATTCCCAGGAATGTGCCGACCAGCGCCGACGCGATCATGCCGCCCAGCACTGCTGGCGGCTGGCCCACCGAACCCATGGTGTTCACCACACCCAGCACGGCCGCCACGATACCGAACGCCGGCAGGGCACCCGCGAGGCGGGCGATAGCCGCAATCGGCGCATGCGATTCCTGATGGTGGGTGTCGATCTCGCTGTCCATCAGGGCTTCGATTTCATGCGCGTTGAGGTTGCCCGAGACCATCATGCGCAAGTAGTCAGTCATGAACTCAACGACATGGTGGTCACTGCCGACCGTCGGGTACTTTTTAAAAATCTCCGACTCGTCGGGCGTCTCGACGTCCTTCTCGATCGCCATCAGCCCTTCCTTGCGGGCTTTCTGCAGGATGTCATACAGAAGCGCCATCAGCTCCATGTAGCGCGCCTTCGTGTATTTGGAGGTTTTCAACGCCTGTGGCAACAGCTTGATGACGGCCTTGAGCACCTTGGGCTGGTTGTTGACCGCGAAGGCCCCGAGCGCACCGCCGAAGATTGTGACCAATTCAAACGGCAGCGCCGTCAGAATTACACCGATGTTGCCACCGTGGAAGATGTAGACGCCAAAGATGCATCCCATGGCGACAGCGTAGCCGACGATAACGATCATGATTGGACTCGGTTACTGCACGTGGTCAGGGTTCACGCGAGAGTGCAGGCCCGAAGTTGAGTTGACCCATTTTATGAAATTGCACATTCTGCAAAATCGGAAAAGGGCCTGATTAAGGCCCTATTTTCCAGGTTCCATGTGTCGGCTCAGTGCACCATGATGCCACCGGTGAGCGCGCTTTTGCCCGCCCGTGCCGGTGGCTCACACAGTCCACACAGATAGTTGCGGGCGTTCTCGTACGGCTCCGTCACGAAATGGCCACCGCAGCGTGAACAGCGCGTCATGGTCAGCATCTGGTTGTCGACAAACTTGACCAGCCTCCACGCCCGCGTGATCGACAGCAGCGGCTCCACGTCGCACGAAGCGATCTGTTCCAGATACAGCTTGAAGGCTTTCATCACCGCGTCGATGTCTTCCAGCGCGCTGACCTTGCCGAGGTATTCGTAGATATTGAGGAACAACGACGCGTGGATGTTGGGTTGCCAGGTCAGGAACCAGTCGGTCGAAAACGGCAGCTGGCCCTTGGAAGGGGACCGGCCAGCGACCTCCTTGTACAGACGCAACAGGCGCTCGTACGAGAGCTTGGTTTCGCTCTCAAGTACTTGCAGCCGGGCGCCAAGGTGGATCAGTGCCACGGCGCGTTCAATCTGCCGTGACTCGTTGAGGATGCTTTTGGTGGCCATAAGGTGTACTGCAAATGGGAGCGGTGAAGCGCTGGCTGGGACGGCGCCTACATGGCCTCGGCAAACTTGCCCGACATCAGGATGCTCGCATGCAGCCGGGTGGTGGCGTCGTTGTTGACCTTGCGCGTCGTGTGGTTGGTCAGCAGATTCCAGACGATGTCGTCGTCGACGCGGAACTTGCACAACAACATGTTGCCCGAAGCGATCTTCAGGATCTGTGCTGGCGACAGGTTCGCAACCAGGTCGGCCGACTCTTCCGACATGCCCAGGCGAAACAGCGCTTCGGCGCGGTCCGAACGGATCAGGTTTTGCGCCAGCATAAGGTAGGTCAGGTTGGCCTCCCGGATCTCGGAAAGAATCTGTTCGTTGGTCATGGTTTCCCTTCCTGCATCGTGCGGCCGTGTTCGGCTGCTATGGGAACGATTGTCAGAGTAGTGTGAAAAACTTGAATCGGCAAAAGGATGCATCACGCGTCAGGCTTTTTGCGCTGCACGTAAGGCAAAGCCCGACAGCCTCCTGGGCGGACTCGCGACGCGGCGCGAATTGACGTCTGAACACCACGCTTATTCCGTGACCGTGTATTGCCTGCGGCGACTAACCTGCAGGCTTCGCACGGCTTGCTGTAAGGCGACGCCTGCGCGGACCGATACGGATTTCTTCAAATGTTTTGTGCAGGGCGCCGACGATGGAAGAGCAATTGATGGAGCAAGGTCTTGAATCGGTAACGATTGCCGGATCAACCGGCGACGCGGCGCTGGCTGCGGATTTGCAGCGCCTGATACATGGCGTGCTGCACGGCCTGATGGAACAGGCCGTGCGTTTGCAGCGTGCTGGCGAGTTCGACCAGGCGCGCGCCTTCTACGGCGCGGTCTTGCAGGAGCAGCCAGGTCATTCCGACGCCAACCACAATCTGGCTGTAATTGCACTTGAAAGCGGAGACCACGCGGGCGCAGTACGGCATTTCGAGGCCGCATTGGGTGCCCAGCCTGGGTACTGGCAATATTGGATCAGCCTGGTCGACGCCCATATACAGACCGGTGCGGTGATGACTGCGGCGCGGGTGCTGGAAGATGCCCGGCGCGCCGGTCTGCCGGGCGCGGCGATCGACGAAATTGCCCCGCGCTTGGTGGTCCGGCCAACGGTCCAGGCACGGGCCGCAGAGCAGGCGGCGCCATCGGGCGCAGCTGTGACCATGCTCACTCTATTGCTGAACCAAAAGCGTCACGTGGAGCTCGCCGAATGCGCAGGCACGCTCACGCGCCAATTTCCGGAGAATGCCCTGGGCTGGCGCATGCGTGGCCTGGCGTTGGCCGCACAAGGAGACGATGCCGGCGCGTCGGCGGCGTGGCTTGGGTTGACCCGGTTGTGTCCGCACGACGTGGAGAACTGGAACACCTGGGGTCTGTCAATCAGTGGCCAGGACCGCCTGCTGGAGGCGGAAATGGCGTTCAGGACCGCGCTTGCGCTCGACCCGCAGCATGCGGTTGCGCAATGCAACCTTGGATTTGTACTGCACCGTCGCGGCAGTCTGCGCCTGGCGGAACAGGCGCTGCTGCGCAGCCTGGAGCTGCGGCCGGACTATCCGGTTGCCTGCCTCAACCTGAGTGTGGTCAAGGACGAACTCGGTGACCCGGCGCAGGCTGAGACCTGGGTGCGTCGTGCATTGGTGGCCCAGCCCGACTTTGTACATGCCCACACTTCCCTGGGCTACCTGTTGAAGGACCAGGGGCGCATCGACGAGGGGCTGGCAAGTATCGAGCGGGCGTTGCAACTGGATGCGCTGAATTTGGCGGCCCACAGTAACCGGCTGTTCCTGTTGAACTACCACCCGGACAAACCAGCACACGAGATTTTTGCAGCCTACCAGCAGTTTGACCGGCAGTTATGCCAACCGTTGCGGGAGCACTGGCAGCCGCACCCGAATGACCGGGACAGCAAACGCAGGCTGCGCGTCGGATATGTGTGCCCGAGTTTTCACAACCATTCGGCGCGCCACTTCCTGGAACCCTTGCTGGCATGCCACGACCATGCAAAAGTGGAGGTGTTTGCGTATGCAGAAATGAACGCCCCCCCGGATGCGATGACGGCACGGTACCGCTCCAGCGTGGACCATTGGTTGCAAACCAACGGCCTGTCTGACGCGGAATTGGCGCAGCGCATACGGGACGACCGCATTGATGTGCTGGTGGACATCGCCGGCCACACCCGCGGCCATCGCCTGCCGGTGTTTGCGCGCAAGCCGGCACCGGTGTCACTGCATTGGCTGGACTACGGGTACACCACTGGCGTGACGGCGATCGACTACTACCTGACCGACGATGCGACCGCCCCACCC
Source organism: Rhodoferax sp. (assembly GCA_026785765.1). Classification (GTDB taxonomy): domain Bacteria; phylum Pseudomonadota; class Gammaproteobacteria; order Burkholderiales; family Burkholderiaceae_C; genus CAISIP01. The sequence goes on from JAJAZK010000122.1 coordinate 7,352, forward strand.
GGCAGTGAGGCGCTGTTTGCAGAAGCTCCATGGCGCCTGCCGGTTCCTGCCTTTGTCTACCGACCCAGTTCCGGCATGGGCGAGGTGGGCCGTCTGCCGGCCCTGGCGGCAGGGCATTTGACGTTCGGGACACTGACGCGGGCCATCCGTATCAACCACCGCACGGTGCGCGCGTGGTCTGCGGTTCTGCACCGGGTCGCGGGATCGAGGATGGTTGTGGACAGCAGCAACTTCAAGGATCCTGGCGCAGCGCAAAGACTGGCGCAACAGTTTGTCGATCATGGCATTGCACCTGAGCGTTTGAGCATCGGTTACCACAGCCCCCCTTGGGACGTGCTGCGGGGCATCGACATCGGGCTGGACTGCTTTCCGCATAACTCCGGCACCACCCTGTTCGAGATGCTCTATATGGGCGTACCGTATGTGACGCTGGCCGGCCGCCCCAGTGTCGGCCGGGTCGGTAGCGCTGTACTGCAAGGGCTGGGCGAACCCGGCTGGATTTCCAGTAGCGAAGAAGACTATGTACAAGCCGCAGTGGCAATGGCCGGTGATTTGCCCGCACTCGCTCGCATCCGTGCACGCCTGCGCCAGCAGATGCAGGACAGCCCGTTGATGGACGAAGCCGGATTCGCACGCCGGGTGGAAGATGCATACCGGAAGATGTTCTCGCGCTGGTGCGCCACGCAAGGTGCTGCAATTCAGTTGGCGGCCACGGATACGCAGCCAGTGGCAGCGGGTGTTGGTGAATCGGTCGAGGCGCTGCTGCAGCGCGCGCTGCAGCAGGCCATGGCTGCGGCCGTTTTGCACCACCGCGCCCGGCAACTGCCCGAAGCGGAGGATGGCTACCGCGAAATCCTGCAGGCCTGCCCGGATCATCCGGATGCCAACCACAACCTCGCGGTGATCGCGCTGGAATGCGGCAAGGCCGAGGCCAGCCTGCCGCTGTTTCGCCGCGCGCACCTCGCCCAGCCAGGCAACTGGCAGTACTGGCTGAGCTATTTCGATGGTTTGCTGCAGTCCGGGCAGCGCCACGCAGCCACCACGCTGCTGGAGTCTCGCCGCCGTTCAGGGCTGGGAGTGGCCCTGACGCAGGAACTGGTCGAACGCGTGGTCAACAGCCGCTTTGCCGCGTTGAGCGCCCATGCGCCGCGCGACCCGCAGGCGATGGTTGCGTCGGCCGACTCGCGCCGCAGCAAGCGGCGGCCGCATGCGGATTCGCCTTCTGCACAGGAGTTCGCACGCATCGACGACAGGTTCAAGCAGGGCCGCATGGCCGACGTCGCGCGTCTGGCACGCACCATGACCCGGCGCCATCCCCGGGCAGCCTACGGCTGGAAGGCGCTAGGTGCGGCCATGGTCAACCTGGGCGAATTCGCCGAGGCGCTGGACGCGTTGCAGCAGGCTTCGGACCTTGCCCCGGCCGACGCCGGTGCCTTGAGCAATCTCGGCTTCGCTCTGCACAACCAGCGCCGCCCCGTGGAGGCGGAGGTCAACCTGCGCCTGGCGCTGCGCCTGCAGCCCGGCTTCGCCTCGGCCATCATCAACCTGGGTTCTGCAGTTCTCGGGCAGGACCGGTACGACGAGGCGGCGACCTGGTACGAGCAGGGCCTGGCGCTGGAGCCCGGCTACATTCCGGCACACAGCCATCTGGCCCAGGTACGCGACGAGCAGGTCCGCCTGGTCGAGGCCGTGGCCGGCTACCGCAAAACGCTGGCGCTGCTCGCTGCCTCGAATCTTGACCTGAAGGCGTCGCGTTTCGATGTGACATTGGCGCACGCGCACCAAGGCCTGAGCAGCACGCTGGCGAAGCTGTCGGACTTTACTGAGGTTGTGGCCCAATCGGACGCGGCTCTGGCCGTGCAGCCGCAGGACCCGGTACTGTGGGAAAAGCGCCTGTACGCCTTCTCCTACCATCCCGACCTGCCGCAGGAGAAGATCTTTGCAGAGTTCGTGCGGTGGGGCAACCGTTTTCCCGCGCCGCAGGCCGATTTCAGCCGGCACGACCGCACGCTACGGCGCCGCCTGCGCGTGGGTTATGTGTCTCCAGACTTCCGCCAGCACACGTCACGCTTCTACTTCCTGCCGTTTTTCGCCAACCACGACCATGCGGTCGTGGAGATCTTCGCCTACTCCAACGTGAAAGTCGAGGACGGGTTCACAGCCCAGTTCAAGGCGGTATTCGACCACTGGCGCGACATCCGCGAGCTCGACGATGCGGCCGTCGCCGCTCTCGTGCGCTCGGACGCCATCGACATCCTGGTTGATGGGTGCAACCACATGCGCGACGACCGGCTGGGCGTGTTTGCACTCAAGCCCGCGCCGCTGCAGGTGACCTGGCTGGGCGCGGCATGGACGACCGGGCTCAAAGCCGTCGACTATGTGCTGTTCGATTCCTGCATCGCGCCGCCGCAGACGCTTGCCCGAGAGGCTATCGTGCGCCTGCCGCATTGCTTTGTGCCGTTCCAGTCCATGGAGCAGACCGACATGCCGCAGCCGCCACCCAGTGTGGCCAATGGCTTCGTCACGTTCGCCTATTCCGGCCGCACCGAGCGGCTGAACCACCACACTTTTCGCGTCTGGGGCGAGATCCTGCGCCGGCTGCCGGGGGCGGTTTTGGTGCTGGACTTCCGAACCTTCGCCGATCCGCTGAACCGGGAGCATTTCCGTGCACTGATGGCGCGTTGCGGGCTGGACCCCGAGCGCGTGGTGATGCGCAACAGCAGCAATATCTTCAAGGCGCTGCACGACTTCGACATTTTGCTCGACTGCTTTCCGCACAGCGGCGGTACGATGTTGGTGGACGCGCTCTGGATGGGGGTGCCGGCGCTCACCCTGGCCTCCCGGCCGCCTCTGGGGCGAATCGGCACCACCTTTGTCACCAACATCGGCCTGCCCGAGTGGGTCGCCTACAGCGAGGAGGAATACATCGACAAGGCCTGTGCCTTCGCCGCCAACACTGCCATGCGCGTGGCCCTGCGCGCAGGTATGCGCCAGCGCATGCTGCAGTCCCCCCTGATGGACGGGCCTGGCTTCGCGCGCGGCGTCGAGACGGCCTACCGCGCGATGTGGGAACGCTTCTGTGCCGGACAGGCGCCCGCGCCCCTGACAATTTCAGCCACCAGCGGGCCTGCACCATGAAGGCAGTGATCCTGGCGGGCGGCCTGGGCACGCGCATCTCGGAGGAGACCCACCTCCGGCCCAAACCCATGGTGGAAATCGGTGGCAAGCCGATACTGTGGCACATCATGAAGATGTATTCCGCCCATCAGGTGCACGAGTTCGTGATCTGCTGCGGCTACAAGGGATACCTGATCAAGGAGTATTTCGCCAATTACTTCCTGCACATGTCCGATGTAACCTTCTGTATGGCGACCAATGGCATGGAGGTGCACCACCGGCATGCGGAGCCCTGGCGCGTCACACTGGTGGACACTGGCGACGACACAATGACCGGCGGGCGGCTGCGCCGCGTGGCGGACTACGTGAAGGACGAGACGGCGTTCTGCTTCACTTACGGTGACGGTGTAGCTGACCTCGACATCGGAGCGTCGATCCGTTTCCACCGGGCGCACGGCAAGCTTGCTACCGTCGCTGCGGTGCAGCCGCCCGGGCGTTATGGCGCCTTGCAGATGGCCGGCGACCGTGTCACCGGTTTCACCGAGAAGCCGCGCGGCGATGGCGGCCTCATCAACGGCGGCTTCTTCGTGCTGTCGCCACGGGTGATCGAGCGTATAGCCGAAGATTCCACCGCCTGGGAGGTCGGACCTATGGCCAGCCTCGCGGCCGACGGTGAAATGCGGGCGTTCGAGCACAGCGGATTCTGGCAACCGATGGACACGCTGCGCGAAAAGAAGTTGCTGGAGGATCTCTGGCAATCCGGCCGGGCGCCATGGAAGGTCTGGTGATGCTGCCCGACCCGGGGTTCTGGCGCTCCAGGCGCGTGTTGCTTACCGGCCACACCGGGTTCAAGGGTGCATGGCTAGCGATCTGGCTGCACCGGCTGGGCGCACGGGTCACTGGCGCTGCCTTGCCGCCACCATCCGGGCCGAGCCTGTTCGAGGCGGCGTCGGTCGCCGAATTGCTGGAGCATCGGGTTTGCGACATTCGCGACGCTGCTGCAGTGCGTGCGCTGGTGCGGCAAACCCGGCCCGAGATCGTCCTGCACCTGGCCGCACAGTCGCTGGTCCGGGTTTCCTACGCCCAGCCACTCGAGACCTTGGCCACCAACGTGATGGGCACGGCCAACCTGCTGGACGCAATGCGTGACGCGGACGGGCTGCGGGTTGCGCTGGTGGTGACGACCGACAAGGTGTATTGCAACCGTGAGTGGGCCCGTCCCTACCGGGAAGACGATGCCCTGGGTGGCCATGATCCCTATAGCGCCAGCAAGGCGGCTGCGGAACTGGTCGCTGCGAGCTACCGCGATGCCTTCCTGTCAGCGCAGGGAACGGCGGTTGCGACTGCCCGCGCGGGCAATGTGATCGGCGGCGGCGACTGGGCGCAGGACCGTCTCTTGCCCGATGCCTGCCGCGCCTGGATACAGGATGCGGTACTGGAAGTACGGCGGCCACAGGCGGTTCGCCCCTGGCAGCATGTGCTCGACCCGCTGGCGGGCTACCTGCGGCTGGCGCATCGGGTGTGGGATGCGCCGCAAAAGGCTGGTGCTTACAACTTCGGCCCGGATGCCGCCGGCGCCGCCTCGGTGGCCGAGGTCGTGGCCATGGCGCGGCGTGCCTTTGGCCGGGGCGCCGTGCGGCTGCACACCGAGGCCAGCGGCCCGCACGAGGCGGGTCTGCTGACGCTCGACAACACGCGTGCCCGGACCGAGCTTGGCGTGGTACCGCGCTGGCCGCTGGCCAAGGCGGTGCAGCGGACCATGTCCTGGTACCGCCAACATGCGGACGGCGCCGATGCCCGGGTCCTGTGCGAAGCCGACCTTGACGCTTATTTGGAACACCATGCCGCGACTGCTGCTGCATGACACGCCGCTGGACGGCGTGCGGGTCGTCGAGCGCCAGCCGCTGGCGGATGCCCGGGGGGTTTTCGCGCGTCTGTTCTGTACGCAGGAACTGGCTGCTGCGGGCTGGACGCAACCGCTGGTGCAGGTCAATCACAGCAGCAGCGCGCGGGCGGCGACGGTACGCGGATTGCACTGGCAGCGCGCCCCGCATGCCGAGATGAAACTGGTGAGCTGCTTGCATGGCGCGGTCTGGGATGTGGCGCTTGATCTGCGGCCGGGGTCGCCGACCTACCTGCAGTGGCATGGCGAGACGTTGTCGGCAGACAACCATCGTGCCATGTTGATCCCCGAAGGTTGCGCCCATGGCTTCCAGAGCCTCACCGACGGTGCCGAACTGCTGTACTGCCATTCAGCCGCGTATGCGGGGCCGTTCGAGGAAGGGGTCGACCCACTTGACGCGGAACTCGGCATCCGCTGGCCACTGCCGGTGGCGGTGCTGTCGCAGCGCGACGCCGCGCTGCCCTCCCTGGCGGCGCTGCGCCGCGGGTGGTGCGCATGAAATGCCGACACTGTGGTCACGCGCTCGCGCAACCGTTCCTGGATCTGGGCAGCGCGCCGCCTTCCAATGCCTACCTCACATCCGCCGCCCTTGCCGGTCCGGAAACCTGGTTCCCCTTGCGCATCCTGGTCTGCGCACACTGCTGGCTGGTGCAGACCGAGGACCATGCAGGGCGGGAATTGCTGTTTGCCGACGACTACGCATACTTCAGCTCGTTCTCCAGCTCATGGCTGGCGCATGCGCGCAAGTATGTCGAGTCGATGTTGCAGCGGTTCGGGCTCGGTGCCAGCAGCCTGGTGGTCGAGGTGGCGGCCAATGACGGCTATTTGCTGCAGTACGTGCAGCAGGCGGGCGTGCCCTGTTACGGTATCGAGCCGACCGCTGGCACCGCCGCTGCGGCGCGCGCGCTCGGCTTGCGTGTCGTCGAGCGCTTCTTTGGCATCGCGCTGGCTTCCGAACTTGCCGCCGCGGGCCAGAAGGCCGACCTGATCGCGGCCAACAACGTGCTCGCCCACGTGCCCGACATCAACGACTTCGTCGCTGGCTTTGCGTGCCTGCTCAAGCCGGCCGGCGTGGCCACATTCGAGTTTCCGCACCTGTTGCGCATGGTGCTGGGCTGCCAGTTCGACACGGCCTATCACGAGCACTATTCCTACCTGTCCCTGACAGCCGTGCAGCGCATCTTCAGCGCCAACGGTCTGACGCTGTTTGACGTCGAGGAGCTCGCCACCCACGGCGGCAGCCTGCGCGTGTTCGCACAGCGTACGCAGACCGGGGCGCAGCCTTTGTCGCCGCAGGTCGCGGCCTTGCTGGCACAGGAACAGCAGCACGGCATGATGGGCGCTGCCTTTTACCAGGGCATGCAACGCGACGCCCTGCGGATCAAGAACGGGCTGTTGCGCTTTCTGTTGCAGGCGCAAGCCGAAGGTCGGCGCGTGGGAGCCTACGGTGCCGCCGCCAAAGGCAACACCCTGCTGAACTTTGCGGGGGTGCGGCCGGACTTGCTGCCCTATGTGGTGGATCTCAATCCGGCCAAGCAGGGGCGTTTCATGCCGGGGTGCCGAATTCCCATTGTCGACATGGCACACCTGTCGGCGGACCGGCCGGACTATGTGCTGATCCTGCCCTGGAACATCAAGGCCGAGCTGATGGCGCAGCTGCAAGGTATTGGGGAATGGGGTGGCCGTTTCGTGACGGCCGTGCCTGCGCTCGAGGTCAGCCAGCCATGAAGGTACTGCTGACGGGCGCCGGGGGATTCATTGGCACCCATCTCCTGCGTTTGCTGCGCCAGCGCGGGATTGACCATGTGGTGGCGGGCCGCCATCGTCCTGCGGGATTGTCCAACGCCGCCTTCTGGCCAATCGACTTCCTCGACGCGTCGCGCGATCTGAGCTGGATGCGCGCGGTCGGTGCCACGCATCTGGTCCATCTGGCGTGGGTGACTGAGCCCGGCTCGTACTGGACGTCGCCCATGAACCAGCGCTGGGTCGAAGCGAGTGTGCGCTTCGTGCAATCCTTCTGCCTGACCGGCGGCCAGCATGTGGTGGCGGCAGGGAGCTGCGCAGAATACGACTGGAGTCACCCACGCTGTGAGGAATTGGGCACGCCGCTGAAGCCGGCGACAGTCTACGGCGCTGCCAAGAATGCCTGCCGCAAGCGGCTGCAGGTCCTGTGTGCGGAGCATGGCGTGGCGTTGGCGTGGGCACGCATCTTCTTCCCGTTCGGCAGCGGCGAGGACACCCGCCGCCTGCTGCCTTCGCTCATCAAGGCGCTGCGCGGGGTGGCCGCGCCGTTCGGGGTCAACGGCGAAACCGCGCGCGACTTCGTGCACGTTTCAGACGTGGCGACGGCACTGCTCGCCATGCTGCAACCGGCAGCCAGCGGCCCCTACAACGTCAGCACCGGCGAACCGGTACGTGTCGCGGACATCGTGCGGTTGGTTGCGCGTGCGCTTTCTGCAGACCCATGCCCCTTGCTGGCACTTCCGTGCCTGCGGGATGCTGGCCCACTGCTGCTGGCTGGCGACAACGGCCGCCTGCGCTCGCTTGGCTGGCAGCCTGCCACCAGCCTGGATGCCGCGATTGCAGACACGGTGCGCGCGTGCATCGGCGACGCGGCGCGCGATGCGGTGGACAGCCATGCGTCCTGACCCCTTATGTCCGGTCTGTGCATCAGGGGACACCACGCTGTTTCTGGAGCGGGCCGATGTTCCCGTGCATCAGAACCTGGTGCTGGCCGACCCGGCGCTGGCGCGGGCTGTGCCGCGTGGCGACCTGTCGATGCGGGTGTGTTCGGGCTGCGGATTCGTGTTCAACTCGGCATTCGACCTGTCGCGCCTTGCCTATGGTCAGGACTACGACAACACGCAATCGCATTCGCCGATGTTCGATACCTACCTGGACGATTTGGTGCGCCAACTGGTGGAGACGCACGGGGTGCGTAATGCGCAGATCGTCGAGGTGGGCTGCGGCAAGGGCCATTTCCTGCGCAAGCTGGTGACTGCGCAGGACGCGGGCAACACCGGCTTCGGCTTCGATCCCAGTTACGCTGGTCCGTTGTCGGAACTCGGCGGCGCCTTGCAGTTCAGACGCAGCTTCTACGATGGCGGTTGCACCGATGTGCCAGCCGATGTGGTCGTGTGCCGGCATGTGATCGAACATGTGCCCGACCCCTTGCGGCTGCTGGGCTCGGTGCGCGCGGCGCTGGGCCGCCAGCCCCATGCCCAGGTGTTTTTCGAGACGCCGTGCGTGGAATGGATCCTGCGCCACCAGGTGGTGTGGGATTTCTTCTACGAGCATTGCTCGCTGTTTTCCGCGGCGGCTCTGCGCGTCGCTTTCGAACGCTGCGGCTTCGCATGCGACGCGGTGGACCCGGTATTTGGCGGGCAATACCTGTGGTTGCGAGGCCAACCGGCGGCTTCATCGCGCCGCCCGGCAACCTCGGGTGCGGAAGTGGCGGCATTGGCGCAGGCCTATGGCATGCATGAACGTGCCCGACGCGCCAGCTGGCACGCGCGGCTGCTGCAGTTGCGCGCGCACGGTCCGGTGGCGCTCTGGGGCGCCGGTGCCAAGGGCGTGACCTTCGCGAATCTGGTCGATTCCGGCCACGCCTTGATCGACTGTGTCGTGGACATCAACCCGGCCAAGCAGGGCTGCTTCGTTCCCGGCAGCGCACACCCCATCGTCGCGCCGGGGGAACTGGCGGGGCGGGGCGTGCGCAACGTGATCCTCATGAACCCGAACTACCGGCAGGAAGTCCTGCAGCTATTGCAATCCAGGCATGTGCCTGCCAACCTGATCGACTGGAGCTGACTGTGCAATTGACACTTGATACCGATGCCCGCACCCTGACCCTCACGCAAGCGGGACAGACGCGCACCCTGCCGCTGTATTCCAAGGCGGCCTTCGAGGCGCTGTCCAGGCAATGGGTGCGTGTTGGCTGGAACCAGAAATACCAATATACATTCTCGTGGATGGGCCGACCGGTGATCCAGTTGCCGGAAGACATGTTGCGGATGCAGGAAGTGATTTGCGACCTCCAGCCCGACGTGATCGTGGAAACCGGCGTCGCCCACGGCGGTTCGCTGGTTTTTTATGCCAGCTTATGCAAGGCCCTGGGAAAGGGACGCGTGATCGGGATCGACATCGAAATCCGCCCGCACAACCGCTCTGCAATCGAAGCCCATCCCATGGCCGGGCTGATCACCCTGGTCGAGGGGTCGTCGACTGCGCTCGCCACCCTGCAACAGGTGCGCGCATTGGTGGCACCGGGCCAGACCTGCCTGGTGATCCTGGACTCCGACCACAGTTACGCGCATGTGCTGGCGGAGCTGCAAGCCTATGCCAGCCTGGTGTCGGTTGGCTCTTACATTGTGGCCACCGACGGCATCATGCTGGACCTGGCCGACGTGCCACGCGGCAGTGCGGATTGGGCGACTGACAACCCGACTTTTGCCGCGCGGGACTTTGCCGCTGCGCATCCGGAGTTTCGCATCGAGCAGCCGCGCTGGCCATTTTGTGAAAGCGAGCTCGATGCCAACATCACCCACTGGCCTGGCGCCTGGCTAAAGCGCCTGGCCTGAACCGGTATACCCGGGCGCACGGAAAAAAGCCCCGGCGTGCGGGGCTCTATTGGATCTCTCCGCAGCGCGCGCGGCCTGGCTGGTGTGCCGCCCTACTGGCGCAAAAGTGCCAATACGCCCTGCGGCATCTGGTTTGCCTGGGCGACCATGGCGGTGCCGGCCTGCTGAAGAATCTGGGCGCGCGACAGGTTGGCCGTTTCCTGGGCGAAGTCGGCGTCCATGATGCGCGAGCGAGAGGCCGACAAATTCTCGGCGGTGACCTGCAAGTTGGATATCGATGTCTCGAAGCGCGATTGCAATGCGCCCAGCCGGGCGCGCTCCCCGCTGATGTAGGACAAAGCCGAATCGACCGTTTTCAGGGCATCGGTGGCCTTGGCAAAAGTGCTCACGTCCAGGTCGGATACCTTGTTCAGCGTGGAGGCGGTGTCGGCTGCCAGGATGCTCGAGGTGGTGACATCGGCAGCGAACGATTTCTCCGAATCCAGCGTGATGTAGCCGACAACCAAGCCAGTTTCGCTCACTGCATTGGAGGTCAGCGTGACCGGAGCGCCTGAGGCGACGCCGGTGGCGTCGATTTTTTGGATCGCCACGCTGCCGGCGTTGACAACCGTCGTGTCGGCGACAGCAATGTCATTGCCGGTCGCGTTGGTGAGAATCACGGATGTACCAGTGGCGTTGAGTGCCGCAATTACGCCGGTCTTGGAGGACTGGTCGTTGATCGCGGAAACGGCCGCTGCGAGGCCGTCCGAAGTACCGGTGTTCGAAACTGAGAAAGAGATAGCCTGCGTGGTGGTGTTGTCCGACTGCAGGGTCAGGGCATACGAGCCAGTGGCCGAAAATGCCAGGCTCAATTCGGTGCGTGCAGTCGCGACCACCCCGGTGGTGGCCACCGCGAGGTTGATCTTGTCCGCGTTCGCCTTGGCGGTACTGTTTGCCGCTATCGTCATCTGAGCGCTGCCCAGCGAGCCGTTGATGGCCAGTGTGCCGGCGGTGGTGTTGTTGGCACCAAAGGCCGCGAGTGCGCCGGCTCCCCCTGCCGCCTGCAACTGGTTGTTGCCGTAGACATTGGTGCGCAGGTTCGCCGTGCTCGTGGTGATGGTCTGGTTCGAGTTGGCTCCGATCTGGAACTGCTGGGTACCAAAGGTCCCGTCGAGCAGTCGCTGGCCATTGAATTCGGTGGTCTGGGATATCCGGTCCAACTCTCCGATCAGTTGCCCGGCCTCTGCCTGCAAGGCCTGCCGGTCACTGGCGCTGTTGGTGGCATTGGCCGATTGCACGGCCAATTCCCGTACCCGCTGCAGTATGTTGCTGGCGCCGCTCATTGCGCCTTCAGCAGTCTGCGCCAGCGAGATGCCGTCGTTGGCGTTGCGCGCCGCCTGCTGCAAACCGCGAATCTGGGCGGTGAACCGCTCCGAGATCGCCAGCCCTGCGGCGTCATCTTTGGCGCTGTTGATGCGCAAACCCGATGACAGACGCTGTATGGACGTGGACAGCGCCATCTGGTTGGTGCTCAGATGGCGCTGCGCCGTCATGGAATTGATGTTGGTGTTGATTGTCGACGCCATCGCTTGACTCCTTTGGTGGGCGGGCCTTCCGGCCACCGGTTTTTTGCTGACAACCGCGCCAGCAGCTAGGGAAAGATGCTTGCATTGTGGGCAGAGTGGCTAACCCCGTGGCGCTGATAAGTCGGCCAAAAACCAGCTACTTTTTCGGTTTGGGGCTAAAGTTTTCTGAAACCAGCCCGAAAACAACAGCAACGGGTTGCATCTAGAGCTCGTCGCCAGTGAGCCGTCCATCTATATGGCGTTGAGCTGGCTGTCAGGTTCAACCTGGCGTTTAGGCCGGCGGCAACGCCGGGTTCAGTCCGTTTTCTGGAGGTTTCAATGTCATCGATCAACACCAACATCAACTCGCTGACTGCGCAGCGCAACCTGGGCACCAACCAGGCTTCGTTGTCGCAGTCGATCCAGCGCTTATCCTCGGGTTTGCGCATCAACAGCGCCAAGGACGACGCCGCCGGGCTCGCGATCTCCGACCGCTTCAGTGCGCAGATCTGGGGCCTGAACCAGGCGGTGCGCAACGCCAACGACGGCATCTCGCTGGCGCAAACCACGGAAGGTGCGCTCAAGGCATCCACCGACATCCTGCAGCGGGTGCGCGAGCTGGCGGTTCAGTCGGCTAACGCCACCAACAGCGCCAGTGACCGCCAGGCCATGCAGGCTGAGGTCGGCCAGCTGATTGGTGAACTTGACCGGGTAGCGCAGACCACCGAGTTCAATGGCTCGCGCCTTCTCGACGGCTCCTTTGGCACGCAACAGTTCCAGGTCGGTGCAAACGCCAACCAGACCATTACCGCCTCAACGGCCAATGTGCGCACCAACGTCTACGGCAATAACCAGTTGCAAGCCGCTGGCGCCGTTGGTACGCTGGCTGCATTTGGCGCCAA
>JAJAZK010000123.1 GCA_026785765.1 Rhodoferax sp.
GGCCAGTGTGCCGCAACAAGCCGCGCCTGCGGCGCCACTGCCACTGCCACTGCCACTGCCACTGCCACCACCAGCCACCCCTAGCGTCGCGCCGCCTGCACCAGCGTTGCCCAAAGTGCAGCCGGTCGATCCGGCAATTGCACTGGCGCGCGACAAAGAACGCCAACGCAAGGAACGGCAACTGGCGCAGCAGCAGGAACAGGAGAAACGCGAGAAGCAGTTGCAGGCGCAGGAGAAAAAACAGGCGCTGGCGCAACAGCAGGCAGCCGAGAAAAAGAAGCTCGAATCCGATGCCAAGCGCAAGGAAGCCAACAAACAGCAGGAGCAGGAGACGGCACTGCTGGAAAAACAACGCCAAGCCATCATCGCGCAGATGGTCGGACAGGCCGGAAAAGCCGGCACAGCGATAACCGGTGGCAGTGGCAGCGCCAGCCAAAGCGCTGGCCCCTCTGCGTCTTACGCCGCCAAAGTGGTGGCCAGCGTGCGTCGCAACATCACTTTCCAGCCACCGCCCGGCAGCAACTCGCCGGCAGTGGTCGAGGTTCGCACCGCACCCGACGGCACCATAACTGCCAGCAGGCTGCTCAAATCCAGCGGCTCAAGCGCCTGGGACGACGCGGTGCTGCGGGCGCTGGAGCGGACCAGGAGCATGCCGCGCGACGTGGATGGCCGTGTGCCTGACCCGATGGAACTGAGCTTTCGACCGCTCGAGTGACGGCGCCGCCGGAGCTACTCGTACACGATCGCCGCCTGGCCTTGCTCCGCCTGCTCACGCCACTGCGCGAGCGCCGCGTCGGTGGGGAAAAAGCGCATGCTGTCGGCCAGTAGCAACTCGGCGCTGGCGCCACCGGCCGGGGTGACAAGCAGACGGATACCAAGGCCACGCACCAGTTCCCCCTGCTCCGTGGCTTCGCGTTGCGCCGGAAAGGTCTGCAGCAGGCGCTGCACATCGGGTGCGCGGGTGTTTACCACCACGCGCAGGTATTTGCCAAACCGGCAACGCGCCTGCTCCAGATCCCATATCTGACTGACGGTGAGCTGCACACCACCGGTAAAGCGATCAGGTTGCAACTTGCCCATCACCACGATCAGTTGGTCATCTTTCAAAAGGTGGCGGTGGGCCTGGATCAGCGCCTCGTCAGCCCGCGCCTCGATAACCCCGGTCTTGTCGTCGAGCTTGAACAGGGCCAGCTTGCCGCGTTGTCCATTGATGACCCGGAAATCATTGACGATACCGGCCAGCAACTGTGGCTCGCGCGTATCGATCAGATCCTCAATCTGGCGTTTCACAAAACGACGCACTTCCTGAGCCACCTCGTCAAACAGATGGCCAGAGAGATAAAAACCGATCGCAGTCTTCTCCAGTACCAGGGTTTCCTTGATGCCCCAGGGTGTTGCCTGCACCAGATCCGGCTCCTGCGAGCCCGATCCATGGTCGTCGTCGGCGGAGTCAAAAAGACCCCCCTGATCGGCATTCGCCAACACCGCGTTTGCGAAGTCGAAGGCGCGGTCCACCGAGGCCATCAGTGCAGCCCGGTTGCGCTGCACGGCATCAAATGCACCGGCCTTGATCAAGGCCTCGACACAGCGCTTGTTCAAACGGCTACGGTCGACGCGCACACAAAAGTCAAACAGGCTGCTGAATGCTCCGCCCGCGGTACGGGCCGCCACGATCGCCTCAATGGCCTGTTGGCCGGTGCCCTTGACTGCACCGAGCCCGTAACGGATCCATTTGTCGGAGACCGGCTCGAAGCGGCAGGCGCCCCGGTTGACATCGGGCGGCTCGAACGCCAGACCCATCTTGCGCGCGTCCTCATGAAGAACCCGCAACTTGTCGGTGTCGTCCATCTCGACCGTCATGTTGGCGCAGAAAAACTCGGCGCAATAATGCACTTTCAGCCACGCCGTGTGGTAAGCCAACAGCGAGTAGGCAGCGGCGTGGGATTTGTTGAAACCGTAACCGGCAAACTTCTCCATCAGGTCGAAAATCTCGTCGGCCTTGGCCTGGTCAATCTGGTTGCCGGCGGCGCCATCGCGAAAAATCTGGCGCTGCTCGGCCATCTCCTCGGGCTTCTTCTTGCCCATGGCGCGGCGCAACATGTCAGCGCCACCCAGTGAATACCCGCCCAGGATCTGGGCCGTTTGCATCACCTGTTCCTGGTACACCATGATGCCGTAGGTCTCCGACAACATGGCCGCCACCATCGGGTGCGGGTACTGCACCTCTTCGCGACCGTTCTTGCGCGCCACAAAGGTCGGGATCAGGTCCATCGGACCGGGCCGGTACAGGGCGTTCAGCGCTATCAGGTCTTCCAGTCGGGTCGGCCGGGCGTCGCGCAGCATGCCCTGCATGCCACGCGATTCAAACTGGAACACTGCCTCAGTCTGGCCGTTGGCGAACAACTGGTAGACCCGCGAATCGTCCAGCGACACGGTCTCGAAGGCGAACTGCTCCTGACCCGGGTGGCGAGCGCGAATCATGTCCTTGGCAATCTCCAGGATGGTAAGGGTGGCCAGGCCCAGAAAGTCGAACTTGACCAGACCAGCCGACTCGACGTCGTCCTTGTCGTACTGGCTGACCGCCGACGCGCTGCCGGGTTGCTGGTAGAGCGGACAGAAGTCGGTAAGTTTGCCCGGGGCGATCAACACGCCGCCGGCGTGCATGCCGACGTTGCGGGTCAGACCTTCGAGCTTTTGTGCCAGCGCCAGCAGGGTGCGCACGTCTTCTTCCCTGGCGAGGCGTTCGGCCAGTACCGGTTCGGCCTTGATCGCGGCGGCGATCGTGATGTGGGTGCCTGGCTTGTTGGGAATCAACTTGCTGATGCCATCACAGAACGTGTAGCTCATGTCCAGCACCCGGCCCACGTCGCGGATCGCGGCACGGGCTGCCAGGGTGCCGAAGGTGGCAATCTGGCTCACAGCGTCCTTGCCGTACTTGAGCTTCACGTAATCGATGACCCGGTCCCGGTTGGCCTGGCAGAAGTCGATGTCGAAGTCCGGCATGGACACCCGCTCCGGGTTCAGGAAACGCTCGAACAGGAGGTTGTACTGCAGCGGATCGAGATCCGTGATGTTGAGCGAATACGCCACCAGCGAACCGGCTCCCGAACCGCGCCCGGGACCGACCGGGCAGCCGTTGTTCTTGGCCCAATTGATAAAGTCACCGACGATCAGGAAATAACCGGGGAAACCCATCTTCAGGATGGTGGCGATTTCGAACTCCAGACGCGCCACATACCGTGCGCGCTCCTGCTCGCGCTGTGGTGCCTGCGGGTACAACTGCAACAACCGGCTTTCAAGGCCTGCATGCGAGGCGTGGCGGAAGTAGTCCTCGGGCGTCATTTGGCGCCCTTCCACCAGGGGCGTCGGGAACTCCGGCAACTGGGCCTTTCCCAGCACCAGCGTCAGGCTGCAACGCTTGGCGATCTCCACGCTATTGGCCACCGCGGATGGCAGGTCGGCGAACAACGCCTCCATCTGGGCGGCGCTCTTGAAGTACTGTTCGGTGCTGAAACGGCGCACCCGTCTTGGATTGCCCAGAATCTCGCCGTCCGCAATACACACGCGCGCCTCGTGGGCTTCGAAGTCGTCCTGCTGCATGAATTGCACCGGATGGGTCGCCACCACCGGCAAACCCATACGCGCCGCCAGGCTGCAGGCGGCGCCGACATGGCGTTCGTTGTCGGTGCGACCGGCGCGTTGTAACTCCACATAGAAGCGGTGCGCAAACATTCCGGCCAGGCGCAGCGCCACCTCGCGCGCACGCCCCGCGTCCCCCTGCAGCAGTGCCTGCCCGAGCGCGCCTGCCTGCGCGCCCGACAGGGCAATCAAACCTTCGGAGAGCTCAGCCATCCAGACCCATTTGACGACGGGCTGCGCGCGCGCGGCCGATTGGGTATGGGCTCGGGACAGCAATTCGCACAGGTTCAGGTATCCCTGGCGGTTTTGCACCAGCAGCACCATCCGCGACAATACCTGTGCGTCCTGGTCCAGTCCCTCGAAGACCACTTCCGCACCAATCAGCGGCTTGACGCCGGCGCCGCGCGCAGCCTTGTAGAACTTGATCGCGCCAAACAGGTTGCCCAAGTCGGTGACTGCCAGCGCAGCCTGGCCATCGGCGGCAGCGGCGGCCACCACGTCGTCGATGCGATTGGTACCGTCAACGACGGAGAACTCGGTGTGCAGGCGCAGATGGACAAACATCCGGCCATTGTAGATTTTGGCAGCGCGTCAACCGCGGAACTTGCGCGTCACCTCCGCCACCCGCTGGCCAAACAGGCGGGCCGTTTCCAGATCGCCCGGCGACATCGCGTCGGCGCTGGCGTCGGAAGGCGACTGCGCCATGGCGCCGCTGTAAGACACCAGGTTGTTGATGTCGTTGCGGGTTGCAGCTTTGGTGTTGCTGGGTTTGAGCCCCTGGCTGACCCAGATCATGCCATGTTGCATGGCCAGGCCAAACAGCGCGGTGAGGGTGGCAAGCTTGTCGCCGTTCGGCCCGGCACTGTTGGTAAAACCTGCTGCCAATTTGTCTTTCCATGCCTGGGCATACCAGGCTTTGCTGGAAGCGTCGGCAAACTTCTTGAACTGCCAGCTGACGTTGGCCATGTAAGTCGGCGAGCCAAAGAGGATGGCGTCGGCTGCGGCCAGCGTCTCCCAGCCGCCAGTAGGCAGGTTGCCGTCGGCGTCAATCGGCAGCAACTCGGCGTCGGCCCCATCTGCCACGCTTTGCGCCATGCGCAAGGTGTGCCCATAACCGGAATGAAAAACCACCACAACTTTTGCCATATCGAGAATCCTTGAAACAAACGAACAAACGAACAAACGAACAAACGGACAAACGAATAAACAGACAAAGGCGCCCGCTTCAAATGCCCGGCCAGAAGACCTGCACCATTTTGCAATCGAAGATTCAGATTCGCGGCACTTTGCGCTCGAGATCAGGCCGACGAGGCACTCTGCTACGCGGCTGTCGCCCGTGTGGGGCAGGGGGCCCCCCCACCGCCATTTATGCCCAGCGCCCAGCC
>JAJAZK010000124.1 GCA_026785765.1 Rhodoferax sp.
CCCGGTACATGGAGAAGACGGCGGGCTAACCCATTTTGTCGGCATCACGCGCGACATCACAATACGCCATTCGACGCACGAGCAGATGGCACACCTGGCCTTCATCGACGCGCTGACACTGCTGCCGAACCGCCGCTTGCTCGGCGACCGGCTGGCCCAGGCCCTGGCTGCCAGCGAGCGCAGTGGCCTGTACGGCGCCGTGATGTACCTGGACTTGGACGGCTTCAAGCCATTGAACGATACCCACGGCCACGGAATGGGTGACCTTGTGCTGGTGGAGGTGGCGCAGCGCCTTCGCGCTTGCGTCAGGGCTACCGATACGGTGGCGCGGGTGGGTGGCGATGAATTCGTGGTGGTGGTGGGTGACTTGGCGCCCGACGCGGAGCCGGCCCACGCGTTGGCGAGTGCGATGGCCGATAAAATCTGCAAGTGTCTGGAATTGCTGGGCGGGCCCCTGCCCGCCGCCAGCCCGGCATTGCCGTATCGCTGCTCTCTGAGTGTGGGAGTGGCACTGTTTCTGGGTCACGCGCGGCACCAGGAAGACACCCTGCGGCGCGCCGACGCGGCGATGTATAGCGCCAAGCGCGCCGGGGGCAACGGCGTGCACTTCGACTCGACGGATTCCTGAATCTCGGTGCGGTGGTTTCGTCGACGGCTGCGTGCCAGCCCGGGCCAGTGGTCGTGATTACGCGAGCGTGCAGAATCCGCACTCCGCCTGCACAGAACACACGCTATGAATGACACGTCCATGCCCAGCCGCACCGCTGCCACGCCGCGCCCCGGTGATGACGCCTCGCAAGCCCTGCGCCGCCTCGGCAGCCGTGCACACCAGTTGCGCGCCGCGTTGCGCGCAGCCGACCATTACAACGGACAGGATCAAGCCGACGCCCGCAACACCGGTTCTTGGTTGACCTCCAGCGCCGTGACGCTCGCGGAAGACCTGGCGGCTGATATCGACAGCCTGGCGCGATCGGTCAAGGAAGGGTCTGGCGACACCGCGCTGCAACAATCGGTGGCCGCCGTGCGAGTGCGCGCCCACCAGTTAAATGCGTCGGCCCGTGCGGCTGACCATTTTCTGGACCAGGACAACCACGAGGACCGTGACACCGGTTCCTGGCTGATTGCCGGTGCACTGGCCCTGGCAGAAAAACTGGCGGCTGAACTTGACGACAGTGTGGCGCCGGCACGAAAGCTGGCAGCCTGAAATGACGCGGCACCCGTAAAGGGTGCTTGAAGTGGCGCGGCACCCGTAACGGGTGCCGCATGGTCGGGGTGGCGGGATTCGAACTCGCGACCCTCTGGTCCCAAACCAGATGCGCTACCAGGCTGCGCTACACCCCGAAGCCACGATTCTAGCCTGCCACCGCCCGGCCATTCACCCGGTTGAACGCGGCTTCACGAATGGCGCTGAGCGTGGAGCGTGAGGTACTCACGTCGGCCGACAGCTTGAGGTGCAGCAAACTGGGCGTGCCCGCCTCGATGGCGCGCGCCAGCGCCGGCTCGAATTCCGCGGTCTGCGTGACGCTCTCGGCTTGCCAGCCATAGGCACGCGCCAAGGCCACGAAGTCGGGGTTGAACAGATCACTGCCGCTGACCCGGCCCGGGTAGTCGCGTTCCTGGTGCATGCGGATGGTGCCGTAGGTGCCGTTGTCGACCACCACGCTGATCAGCTTCTTGGCGCCGTAACCGCTGGCGGTGGCAAGTTCCTGCCCGTTCATCAGGAAGTCGCCGTCGCCGGCCAGGTTGAGCACCGTGCGCTCGGGGTACAGCAATGCCGCTGCCACGGCTGCCGGCAGCCCGTAGCCCATGGCGCCCGAGGTGGGCGCCAGTTGGGTGCGGCCGTGATGCTGCAAGCCCGGGTACTGGCAAAAGCGGTGCAGCCAGCCGCTGTAGTTGCCGGCACCGTTGGTGTAGACCGTATCCGCAGGCAGCAGGCGCTGCATGGTCTTGACGACATCGGCCATGTCCAGCGGCTGCACGGGCTCGGCCTGGCAGTTGGCCTGATAGTCGGCATGGGCCTGGGCGGCGGCACCCGCCCACGGCACGCTGAGCGGTGCGGCAATGCTTTCGAGCGCTTTCGCAGCGCAGGCCATGGCGGCCTGCAGCATCAGATCAGCGGCATAGACACGGCCCAACTCTTCGGGCCCGCTGTGGATGTGCACCAGCCGCTGTGCAGGCTGCGGCGCCTGCAGCAGGGTGTAGCCGCCGGTGGTCATCTCGCCCAGGCGCACGCCCAGGGCGATAACCAGGTCGGACGCGGCGATGCGCGCCGCCAGTTTCGGGTTGATGCCGATGCCGACATCTCCGGCATACAGCGGATGGCGGTTGTCGAAGGTGTCCTGAAAGCGGAAACCGCAACCCACGGGCAGCTGCCAGTTCTCGGCAAAGCGTTGCAACGCAGCACAGGCTTCGGCGTCCCAGCCCGACCCGCCGGCAATGACGAACGGCCGCTCGGCGGCCAGCAGCAGGCTGCGCAGCTGGCGCAGGCCGCCCGGCGCAGGCCAGGCACGCACGGGCTCCACGCGCGGCAACACCGCCGCGGTGATCGGCACGGTGAGCATGTCTTCGGGTAGCACCAGCACCACGGGGCCGGGCCGGCCTTGCAGGGCGGTATGGAAAGCGCGGGCGATGTACTCCGGCA
>JAJAZK010000125.1 GCA_026785765.1 Rhodoferax sp.
GAGTACAAGGTTGGGAAGGTCTATGTATTGCCGAAACACCTGGACGAGAAGGTGGCGCGTCTGCACCTGAAGAAGGTTGGCGCGGTGTTGACCGAACTCAGCGACGAGCAGGCCGCTTACATCGGTGTGGCAAAAGTCGGTCCGTACAAGCCGGACACGTACCGCTACTAGAGCGTTCGCACCCTGCGGGGCGCGTACCCGATCACCATGCGCATCGACCAATTGCTGGTGCAGCGCGGGCTGGCCAGCACCCGTTCGCAAGCGCAGCGACTGATCGCGGCCGGTGTGCAGTGGCACAGCGGCAGCGGTTGGCGCCGTGTAGTCAAGAACGGAGATGACGTCGACACCGACGCCGCAGTCGAGTTGCTCGATGCTGCAGAGGCACGTTTTGTCTCGCGTGGCGGACTCAAGCTGGAAGGCGTGTTGCAACGTCTTGGGCTGTCGGTCGCTGGTGCGTTCTGCCTCGATGTTGGCCAGTCTACCGGCGGCTTTACAGACTGCCTGTTGCAGCATGGCGCAGCCTCGGTCACAGGAATCGACGTTGGTTTTGGACAGTTACATGAGCAACTGCGCAGGGACCCACGGGTGAACTGTGTCGAGCGCGTGAATGCGCGTTACCTGTCTGCGCAAGACCTGCTACCGGTCTTGCCGGACCTGGCGCTGCCAGGCAACCAAGTCAACCCGGTGCCGTGGTTTGACGTCGTGGTCGGTGACCTTTCCTTCATTTCGCAGACCTTGGTCTTACCGGCCGTGGTGCCGTGGCTGAAGGTCGGTGGCGCGCTGCTCATGCTGGTCAAGCCGCAGTTCGAATTGCAGCCCGGCCAGGTCGGAAAAGGCGGTATCGTGACCGACGATCGGTTGCTGGCTGTGGTCGAGCGTCGCCTCCGCGCCGCACATGCCGCATTGCGCATGAAGGTGCAGGCCTATGTTCCGTCCGTGATCGACGGAGGTGATGGCAACCGTGAGTTTTTTATCCATTCCATTCTTGAACCGGAGCCCCTCCCATGACGACTATTGCGACACTGCCGGTGAGCCTGGAATTCTTTCCAGGGCGGACAGCCGAAGGCGCCGAGAAGATTCGCGCAGTACGGCGTGAGCTGATGGTGCTCAAGCCGGATTTTTGTTCCGTCACCTACGGTGCGGGTGGCTCCACGCAGGAGGGAACTTTTGGCGCCATTGCCGAGATGTTGACCGAAGGCCTGGAGGCGGCACCCCACTTTGCCTGTGTCGGTTCCACTCGGGCCAGTGTGCGCGACCAGCTCGCCGTGCTGAAGGAGATGGGTGTACGGCGCATCGTGGCTCTGCGCGGCGACATGCCCAGCCCGTATGGCGCCGAGGGCGAGTTTCGCCACGCCTGCGATCTGGTCGAGTTCATCCGCGACGAGACTGGCGAGCATTTCATTCTCGATGTGGCGGCTTACCCGGAAACGCACCCGCGTGCGCGCAGCCCGGAGCACGACTTGCACGCGTTTGCCATGAAGGTCAAGAGTGGCGCCAATTCGGCGATCACCCAGTATTTTTACAACGCCGACGCCTACTTCCGCTTTGTCGACGACGCGCGCCGTATGGGCGTGAACGTGCCGGTGTTGCCCGGCATCATGCCGATCACCAACGCAAGCCAGTTGATGCGCTTCTCCGACATGTGCGGCGCCGAGATTCCGAGATGGATCCGGCTGCGCCTGACCGCCTACAAGGAGGACATCGCGTCGATCCGTGCATTTGGTCTGGACGTGGTCACTGCCATGTGCGACAAGTTGCGCGCGGGCGGCGCACCAGCGCTGCACTTCTATACCATGAACCAGAGCGCCCCGGCGCTGGAGATCTGCCGCCGACTGGGACTGTGAGCGTCGCCCGGCCACCCGAAGGCGCACAGCACCGCAGTGCGCAGCACGAAGGTAATCCAGTGAGCGCCGCCGGGCCGCTCACAAGGCGCTCGCAACCTCAGCCGCCAGGTGAAAGTACTCCAGTCAGCCGCTAAACTTGTGGCCATGAAGATACTATTGACGGGAGCGGCTGGGTTCATCGGTATGACCACGTCGCTGCGGCTGCTGGCGCGAGGCGACACGGTCGTGGGTCTGGACAACCTCAACGACTACTACGACGTGACGCTCAAGCACAACCGGCTGGCGCGGCTGACGGCACATGCGAACTTTCAGTTCGTCAAGATGGATGTGGCCGACCGGCCTGGTATCGAAAAGCTGTTTGCAGACGGCAGGTTCGACCGGGTGATCCATCTCGCGGCCCAGGCTGGAGTGCGCTATTCACTGAAGAACCCGCATGCCTACATAGAGAGCAACATCGTCGGCTTTACGAATATTCTGGAGGGATGTCGGCACAACGGTGTACAGCATCTCACCTATGCCTCCAGCTCCAGCGTCTACGGCGGCAACACCAAAATGCCGTTCTCTGAGCACGACAGCGTGGACCATCCGGTCAGCCTTTACGCGGCGACCAAGAAGGCGAACGAGTTGATGGCGCACACCTACAGCCATCTGTATGGTTTGCCCACCACCGGCCTGCGTTTTTTTACGGTGTACGGGCCGTGGGGCCGACCGGACATGGCGCTGTTCCTGTTCACCAAGGCGATTCTTGAAGACCGCGCCATCGACGTTTTCAACCACGGCAACATGCAGCGCGACTTTACCTATGTGGACGACATCGTGGAGGGCGTGATCCGCGTCATGGACCGCATCGCCGCCTCGAACCCGGATTACGATGCGTTGCAGGCCGACCCGGCCACCAGCAACGCGCCGTACCGGGTTTTCAACATCGGCAACAACAACCCGGTGCCTTTGCTCGATTTCATCGCCTGTATCGAGGATGCGCTGGGCAAGAAGGCGGAGAAGCGCCTGCTTCCACTGCAGGATGGGGACGTGCCTGCCACCTACGCCAACACGGATGCCTTGCGCGACTGGGTTGGGTTTGTGCCTGGCACGAGCGTGCAGGATGGTATTGCCCGGTTTGTTGCCTGGTACCGGGATTACTACAAGGTTTGATATGGACGGCGCGCGAGGGCTTCGACAGGCTCAGCCCGAACAGATCCTGATCGATGAACGCAAGTTCCTGTTAGCGCCAACCGGGGCTGTGGTGCGCGATCAGTCCGCGTGCGCCGGCTTCCACCATGTCAAGCACGGCTTCGAAACTGCGCGCATTTCCGTAATAGGGGTCGGGCACCTCATGCATGCTGAAACCCTCTGCAAATTCCATGAACAACTGCAGTTTGAAAGCGTGTTCGACAGGGCACAGGCGGCGCAGGTCGTTCAGGTTGGCCTGGTCCATCGCCAGAATCTGGTCGTGGCGCTCGAAGTCCTGATCGGTGATCTGGCGCGCGCGCAGTTTGCCAACCGGATAGCCACGCGCCAGCAAGGCAGTCTTGGCCCTTCGGTCGGGTGATTCGCTGCCCCGAGCGGCGTGAGTTCCCGCCGAATCCACCGTGACCGCTTTGCCGAATCCAGCCTGCTGCGCCAGATACTCCGTAACCAGGTGCGCCATCGGCGAGCGACAAATGTTGCCCATGCAAACCATCAGCAGCCGCGTAGCCGGCCGATCGCGCGAGAAAAACATGTGGTCTACTTTGACTTGTCCAGCTCCTGCTGCATGGTGGACGCCAGCCGGGCAAACAGTTTGAGCTTCTTCTGCGTGTCGCGGTAACGCTCAGCGATGCGCGCCGAGATTGCCAGCAGGAACTTGCAACCGATGACCGGCTGCTCCGCGATCATCGCCTCCAACGCTTCACGCGTGAGCACGGCGCACTGTATGTCAGTTGCGGTGGTGCAGGATGCCGACCGCGGCCCCGTGTCCAGAATCCCCATCTCTCCGATGAGGCTGCCCGGCCCGAGGACGGCCGTCGTTACAGGATGCGTGCGGCTGACTGTGATGCTCTCGACAATGACCTCGCCGTCGAGCAACAACATCATGAACCCCGTGTTGTCTGTATCGCCTTCGGCAATGAAGGTCTCGCCTGCCGGTACTCGGTCCGGCCGCATATAGCTCACAACGATCTTGGCCTCGACAAGGCTCAATTGCATCAATGCCGCTGGCGCCGTGAGCAGGCGCGCGGCATGCTCGCGGCTGGATATCTCTCTCGGCACTGGCTCAGCGTTGCCGAAGTTGTCGTCTTGATCGTTCATGGGATTGGGAGCGGGCCGGTGTCAGGCGGCTCAATGCCCGTTCATGGTACCGCACGACGCTTCGACCGCAAGCTATTGACCGGTGTTGGCAGAAATCAACAGTAGTTGTTGGCAGTTGCGGTAATAATCGTTTTGGCGAAGCGATGCGGCGGGTGGGGGTGTCGGCAGTCGCGCGACGGATTGCAAAGGGTAACAGATGACAGATGAGACTGAGGTGGAGGACGCGCCACCAGCGAGTGTGGCGAACCATCGTCCGGTCGCCCTCCTGACCGATGTACACAAGACCTATCAGATGGACTCGGTAGAGGTCCAGGTCATCAAGGGTGTGGATATCATGGTGCGGCACGCCAAGTTCACGGTTTTGCTGGGGCCTTCTGGCAGCGGCAAGACAACAATCTTGAACATGCTTGGCTGCATCGACAAGCCAGACCGCGGTGAAATCATGGTCGCAGGTGCCAAGGTGGCCGAAATGCCCGACGACATGTTGTCGGATTTCCGTGCCAAGAACATCGGTTTCATTTTCCAGAACTTCAATTTGCTGCCGGTTCTGAGTGCCTACGAAAACGTCGAATATCCCCTACTGCTGGCCGGTGCGACACCTTCGCAGCGCGGCAAACTCGTTCCGCGTCTCCTGAAGGCGGTCGGCTTGGCAGACCGCGCAAAGAACCTGCCCGGGCAGCTGTCTGGTGGTCAGCGCCAACGGGTCGCCATCGCGCGGGCGCTGGCCCGCAAACCGAAGATCGTGATTGCCGACGAGCCGACTGCCAACCTGGACAGCCAGACGGGGGCAACGATTCTGGCCCTGATGCGGCGCATGGTGGATGAATACGGCATCTCCTTCATCTTCTCCTCGCACGATCCGGAAGTGATCAAGGCGGCCGACGACACGATCATGCTGAAGGACGGATTGATTCAGGAAGTGTGGCGCGACGGGGAGAAACGCGCATGATGATGACGTTCAATCTGGCGTTGCGCAACTTGCTGCGCAATCGGCGGCGCTCTATCGCCACCTTGCTGGCGATGGCGATCGGCTCTACATCGATATTGTTGTTCGGCGGCTACAGCACGAATATCAACTACACCATGCACACGTCGTATGTGCAAAACGGCGGACATTTACAGATTCAACACCGGGATTTTTATCTGTATGGCAGCGGCAACCCGACGGCGTACGGTATCGTCGACTACGCAAAGATAGTTTCGGCAATCGAGGCCGATGACGTTCTGAAAAAGATGGTGCTGGTGGCGACACCCACGTTGCAGTTTGGCGGGATTGCCGGCAATTACGCCGCGAGCGTTTCCCGCACCGTGGTCGGTAATGGGTTTGTAGCGGAAGACATCAACCGTATGCGTCGGTGGAATGACTTCAATATTCGTATTGGCGCGGGTGTGTTTGCATTGGAAGGCGCCCCTTCAGACGCCGCCATCGTTGGAGTGGGTGTTGCGCGGGTGCTGCAGTTGTGCGATGCTCTGAAAATCGAGAATTGTCCAAAGCCCGAAAAGGAAACCAAACCGGAAGGCCAGGCACTGCCGGCGGACATCGCACAACTCAGCCTGCAAGAGGCGCCTTCGGCGACTGCGGCTTCGGGCAATACTCCGAGGATCGAGTTATTGGCCGGCGATGCACGGGGCACGCCCAATGTTGCCAGTTTGAATGTGATCAAAGCAGAGAGCCTAGGCTTCAAGGAGTTCGACGAGGTTTACGTGATGATGCATCTGGCGCAAACTCAAAAACTCATCTATGGCAAGGCGCCGCCACGGGCGACTTCGATCATTCTCCAACTGGCGCATTCCAGCCAGATCCCGGTTGCGATTGCCCGTCTGGAGCCAATTCTGGTGAAATTCTCGAGTGTCCAACCGTTGGCAGTGCTTGATTTTCGCTCCCTCAATCCTTTCTATGTGCAGACCATTCAATTGTTTGACACGATATTCGGATTCATCTTCGCGTTGATTGGCTCTATTGTGCTTTTCACGGTCGGCAACACGATGAATACTGCAGTGGTCGAACGAACGGTCGAAATAGGTACGTTGCGCGCAATCGGACTGCGGTCCTCCGGAA
This sequence comes from Rhodoferax sp., assembly GCA_026785765.1. GTDB lineage: Bacteria > Pseudomonadota > Gammaproteobacteria > Burkholderiales > Burkholderiaceae_C > CAISIP01. The sequence continues at coordinate 6,190 of JAJAZK010000125.1, forward strand.
TCCGGCGCTTGTTCGTAACCGAGGGGGCATTGTTGGGGTTTTTCGGCGCCTTGTCCGGCGTGGCGCTGGCATTGCTCGTGTCCGCATTGGCAAACCGAATGGGCTTGACGTGGACGCCTCCGGGAAGCGTCCTCGCGCTGCCGCTCACGTTGACGGTTTGGGGAGAAACCCGGATGATCATCGGAACCACGATTGGCCTCATATGTATTGCGTTGTTGTCGGCCTGGTGGCCGGCCTACCGGGCTGCCAAACTCAATGTTGTTGATGCCCTGCGCCATGTCTGAGGGAGTCACACGATCATGAAGCATTTGGTCATATTGGTTCTGTCTTGTCTTTTCAGCGGTTTCGCGTCTGCGGCACCCAGTGCGGACGAAATTCTGATGGCGAGTGATGTAATTCGCAATCCGGGGCGGCCTTTCAGTGTCACCGTGACGCTGACAGAGTTCCAGGCGGGCAAGCAGGTCGACACCAGTACGCTTGCGAGTTACTCACGCATCCAGCAGCAGGGGGGGCAGTTTTCCAGCCTGATCCGCTTTGTATTGCCCGCACGGGATGCGGGCAAATTGATGCTGAAGAATGGCAGCGACATGTGGTTTTACGACCCTGTATCCAAGGCAAGTGTGCGGCTTTCTCCGCAGCAGCGGCTTCTCGGCCAGGCGTCCAATGGCGACGTGGCAACGGTAAACCTGGCGCGCGACTACAAGGCGACGTTGGCTGGCGAAGAAGAAATCAAGGACGGTGAGGGTCAGTTGCGCAAGACGAACAAGCTTGCGTTAGCCGCTGCGGCCCCGGGTGTGACGTATGCGAGTATCGAGATGTGGGTCGACGCCCAAAGCAACCGCCCGATCAAGGCAAAGTTTTTTGCTGAATCCGCACGCCTGCTCAAGACCGCGTTCTATCGCAAGTACCAACTGCAATTAGGGGTCGAGAGGCCGACCGAAACCGTGATTATCGATGGCCTGAACCCGCAGTCTGTCACGATCATGCGGTTTTCCGATTACGTGGCCCGTGCCATTCCGGAGACCTGGATGCAGCGCGATTTTCTGCCCCGCTTTCAACCGGAGTAAGAAATGCATTTGTCGGCCCGTTGTTTGAAGTCTTGCGTTTTCGTTCTGGTGTTGCTGCCTGCGCTGTCCGCGATGGCCGATGACGACGTCGATGCCTTGAAACTCGAGAGTGCTCCCGCGCAAGCCTTGCCCACCGGTGCACGCGACACGAAGATCTTCCTGGAAGGTGCGGTCGGCAACTCCAGTCGGCGGTATCAATTGGGTAGCCAGGACATCGGGCGCGTGTCGATCGATTTTTCGCATACCGCCCGCCTGGGCAACGGATTGCGGGCTGTTTTTTCGGATCGGATTGACCACGTGTACCCTGATGTGGCCGGTTCCGATTCGACGATTAATAGTTTGCGTGAAGCCTACATCAGCTGGCAGGCGGAGGGGGGCAGCACTGTAGTAGAGTTCGGGCGCATCAATTTGCGTTACGGTCCGGCCTACGGATACAACCCGACCGATTTTTTCCGTGATGGCAGCTTGCGCACGCTGACAACCGCGAACCCCCTTGCACTGCGCGAGAATCGTTTGGGGAGCGTCATGCTGCGCGCGCAGCAGCTATGGACGGATGGTTCCCTGTCGGTGGCCCTGTCGCCCAAACTGGCCAACCGCCCGAGCCTGGAGGGATGGAGCCTGGACCTCGGTTCCACCAACAACAGGGATCGGGCATTGGTGGCACTTGGAACACAGTTCTCACAGCGTATCAGTACCCAACTACTGGCGTACAAGGTTGATGGTTTGTCCACGACGCTGGGCGCCAGCGTAACGACCTTGGTCTCAGATGCTGCAACGGCGCAACTGGAGTGGTCTCGCGGCAGCGAGCCCGATCTCTTGAGTCGAGCGCTGGCACTGAATTCGCCCAGCGCTACCCGCAACCGGTTTGCTGGCGGAGTGACCTACACCACCGTTGCAAAGCTGTCCGTCACGGCGGAATACCAGTACAACGGCTTCGCGCTAGGCAAGCGCGACTGGGACAACCTGCCTTCTGTAGCGCCCCCTGGGCAGTTTGTGAGCCCGAAAGTGGCGTATTTGATCGAGGCGCAGCGTCTGCAGGAGCTCGCGCCACGCCAAGCCGTCTTGATCTATGTGACGCAAAAAGATCTGTTCCTGAAGGATCTCGACCTTACCGCGTTTCTTCGGGTGAATGTGGGCGACAGCAGTCGATTGGCCTGGGTGGAGCTGCGTCGTCAATGGCCCCGCTTCGATCTGGCTTTCCAGTTGCAGCAGAGCATCGGACGCATCACCAGCGAATATGGAATCCTGCCAGACCGGCGGGTGATCCAACTGCTGGGCACATACTACTTCTGACCGTTCCGCATCATGTCGGGAGACGTTCGGCGGTCTTGGTCGGCGCCTGTGCCAGGTACAGGTTGATGCACTCGCAACGTAGGCTACCGGCCACATCGGAGACTTGGCAAATGTCGCTCCTAGGTGAGTGGCAGGTCAGCGCCGATCCAATCCATGTCTGTCCGCGCCGTCCGCCTACCTCAGGCGCTTGGCCGGCACACCCCCCCAGGCTTCGCCATCCAGTATACGGGCGCCTTTGGAAACCACGGCTCCCGCCGCGATGATGGCGTTGTTGCCGATGACCACGTCGGCGAAGACGATCGCGTTGGCGCCGACGGTCACGTTGTCGCCGAGCACTATCGGATACATCGCGAGCCGCTCACCCTCGATCGCGTGCGGAATAATCTGGGCCGATTGTCCGATGATGCAATTTTTTCCCATCCGCACAAAACTCGGATCGAACATGATCCCCGAGCTGTAGCTGTTCTCGCCCATCCTGGCGCCGAGCGCCTGATAGAACAGCCGCATGATCGGGACCGGGACTATTCCCGAGCGCATTACGGGATAGAAAAGAAGCAGGAAGAAAAGAATATAGACGTGATAAATAAATTCCTGACGTGACGCGATCGGGAATTCTCCCGGGAGCAAGGGAAACCGCCAGAGCATCAAGCGGTACGCCGCGATCGCCAGGACATAAATCAGGAAAATCCCGAACGCAGTCATCACGACGCCCCGAAAATCCCCCAGTGGCACGTACCAGAAGATTGCCACATCGAGGATGACGGCGAATATGACAATCAACGTCAGCGTCGTCGAGAAGATCAGTATCTGCAAGCCGCTGATTTTTCGCATCGAAATTTTCTCGAACTAATTATTTTCAATCGGGTCGTGAGCGCCCTGTCAGCCGGGGAACTTCAATCAATATATGGAACCCGACAGCGCCGAGCTGGTGCGCCGAGCTGGTGCGCCGAGAGGGTTTTGAACCCCCGCAACCAACAGCGTGAATTTTGCGCACTAACCGCGAGCCAACCGCCTTGATCTGGGTCTATCC
>JAJAZK010000126.1 GCA_026785765.1 Rhodoferax sp.
GACAAGGGCTGTCAGCGCAGCCAGCGCCGCGACGCCGCCATCCGTTATGGCGCGCTGGTTCTCAAAAGCCGTGCAAACTTGCGCCAGTCCGCGCCAGTGTTGTTCGCCGTGGCCCAGGATGGACGCCACACTGGTCGGGGCATAAGTGCTCAAGTCCAGGTCACAGCGCATCACCATCTCACCGAACATGCCGGCGAGGCCCATCTTCTGGCCGTCCTCGGGGCTGAAGATGCGGCCCACCCCGTACGCATGCAACTCGCGGATCTCGGGCGCAACGATCACCCCACCACCACCGCCGAACAGCTGGATATGGGCCCCACCGCGCTGGCGCAACAGGTCCACCATGTACTTGAAATACTCAACGTGCCCGCCCTGGTAGGAGCTGATCGCAATACCCTGCACGTCCTCCTGCAGGGCAGCAGTCACAACCTCGTCCACGCTGCGGTTGTGGCCGAGGTGGATCACCTCCGCACCCATGCCTTGCAGAATGCGGCGCATGATGTTGATGGCCGCATCGTGCCCGTCGAACAGGCTGGCGGCGGTCACGAAGCGCACCCTCTGACGGGGTCGGTATTGGCTCAGCGCCTTGTAGTCGCCGGACAGGTCGGTCATGGATGCTCCTGGAGCGCCGCTACCCTCAGGCAAGCGCTTGATTGACGTTTACGTAAACGTCAACTTTAATCCATTTACGAGCGACCGGCAAGCACGCCCAGAATGCTCAGATCTTGCGCGCCAGCCACATGCCCGGCAGCATCGCCAGCACAAACATGACGGTATCGATTTGCCCGGTCAACAGGCTGGCCAGGGCCGGGCCAGGGCAATAACCACTGAGGCCCCAACCGATGCCAAACAGCACCGCGCCAGCGATCAAACGCCCATCCACCAGTTGGCGCCGTGGCAAATCAAACCCGGCGCTGAACCACGGCTTGACGCTGGCGTAGGGTGTAACCGCAAATCCGATCATGGATACCAGCACCGCGCCACCCATCACCAGCCCAAGCGAGTAGTCCCACCGGCCCGGAAAGTCACCAATGAACATCTCCTTGATATCCAGGAAGCCAATCACTTTCGCGGGCTGCGTCATGCCCGACAACACCAACCCGGCGGCAAACACAAGGCCAGCAGCAAAGGCAATTGCGAGTGCAGCCTTGCTGGAGTGGCGGCGGCGGACAGCTGGACGATCGAGGGTGGCAGTGGTCGAATGGGGCATGCGCGTAATTCCAGCAAAAAGTCGGGCTGTTACTGGCGGCCGAGCAACCAATGCAAACCATCAAACAGGGCAGACTCCCACCAGGCTGCGGCTGGCACCAGGGATGCAACCAGCACGGTGGTGATGGCTGTCCCCATGAACACCAGAACGGCAACCAGCGAACGTTGGGACCGTCTACCGAGGCCACACACGCCATGCCCACTGGTGCAGCCGGAGCCGAGTACGGTGCCGAATCCCACCAGAAAACCCGCCGGTACGAGTATCAGCGGCGACCGCATGACCACGCTGGGCGCCTGCAACAACCAGGCGAAAAAGGCGCCGCCAGCGACCAGGCCAAACAGGAAGAACCAGCGCCACGGCGACGGCTGTCGGCGTGTGGTCAAGACGCTGCTGGCAATCGAGCTGACACCACCGATCCGCCCCACCCCGGCCAGCAGAATCCAGGTCGCAAGGCCGATCAGGATTCCACCCTGCAACGCCTGCGTGTAATCGAGCATGCAATGCCTCCTAGAAGTCCTAAACTACAGGCGCAAGCATAACCCGACCGAGCCAACTGCCAGGAGACCCGACATGCGCCCGATACAACTTTACGATTCGGCCTCCAGCACCTATACCTATGTCTTGTTTGACGAAGCCAGCCGCGACGCGCTGATCATCGACCCGGTCGATGTGCAGGTCGAACGCGACCTCGCCGTCCTGCGCCAGTATGGCCTCAAGCTGGCCTGGACCGTGGAAACCCATGCGCACGCCGACCACATCACCAGTGCCGCTTTGCTGGCCGAACACGCTGGTGCGCGCACTGCCGCTCCGTCGGGCTGCGGCATCACAACGGCCGCAGTGCAGTTGGACCACAACGACGTTTTGCGCTTCGGTGCAGAACAGTTGCGCGGCCTGCACACACCCGGCCACACCGCTGGCAGCATGTGCTACCTCTGGCGCGACCATGTCTTCACCGGCGACACGCTGCTTATCAACGGTTGTGGCCGTACCGACTTCCAATCGGGTAGCGCCGCAGCGCTCTACCACAGCATCACAGCGGTGCTGTTCGCGCTTCCCGATGCGACTATCGTCTGGCCAGGACACGACTACCAGGGCCGCACCCATTCGACCATAGGCGAGGAAAAATCGGGCAACGCCAGACTGGCGGGCCGGACCGAGGTGGAATTCACCAGGATCATGGATAACCTCCAGTTGCCCCGGCCCAAACGCATGGACGAAGCGGTACCGGCCAATCTGAGCTCCGGCGTGCGCCATGACGCGGGAGACCATGTCGGCTTCGATGCGGCGCAAGCAGACGACCAGGGCGTGCGCCCCGCCCAGGGTTATGCAGGCGACCTGACGCCGGCTACCGCTTTCGCCTGGTGGCAAGCGGGTGCGGCGGTTCTGGTGGATGTGCGCAGCGATGCAGAGCGCGAATGGGTTGGTTTTATTCCGGGCGCCGCCGCAGTGGCCTGGAAGCAATGGCCCGGCATGGCGGCAAACC
>JAJAZK010000127.1 GCA_026785765.1 Rhodoferax sp.
ACGCTGGGCGGCAGCTCGCTGCTGTACCTGCTGATCCAGCGTGGGGCCGCCACAGCGGTCACCAGCCTGCTGTACCTGGTACCCCCATGCACGGCCGTGATGGCCTGGATACTGTTCGGCGAACAACTCACCGCCCCGGTGCTGGGCGGGCTGGCACTGACCGCACTGGGCGTGTGGCTGGTCGTGCGCGCACCGATACCTCAACCCAAGGAGAATTCATGACCCCCCACCGCATAGCCGTGATCGCCGGCGACGGCATCGGCACCGAGGTGATGCCCGAGGGCCTGCGCGTGCTGGACGCCGCGGTGCGCCGCTTCGGCATCGCGCTGCAGGCCGACGAGTTCGACTTCGCCAACTGCGCCTACTGGGCGCGCACGGGGCAGATGATGCCCACGGACTGGAAGGACCAGATAGGCGGCCACCACGCCATCCTGTTCGGCGCGGTGGGTTGGCCGGCGCGGGTACCCGACCATGTCTCGCTGTGGGGCTCGCTGCTGAAGTTTCGGCGCGACTTCGACCAGTATGTCAACCTGCGTCCGGCGCGCCTGATGCCAGGCATCCGGTCTCCCCTGGTCGACCGCGACGGCCAGGCCTTGAAGCCAGGCGACATCGACATGTGGATCGTGCGCGAGAACACCGAGGGCGAGTACTCCAGCATCGGCGGGCGCATGTTCGAAGGCAGTGAGCGCGAAATCGTCATGCAGCAGACGGTGATGACGCGCGTGGGGGTGGACCGCGTGCTGAAGTTCGCCTTCGAGCTGGCGCAATCACGGCCGCGCAGGAAGCTCACTTCGGCCACCAAGAGCAACGGCATCGCCATCACCATGCCGTATTGGGACGAGCGCGTCGAGGCCATGGCGAAGGCTTACCCCGACGTGAGCGTGGACCGCTTTCACATCGACATCCTCACCGCCTTCTTCGTGCAGCGGCCGCAGCAGTTCGACGTGGTGGTGGCCAGCAACCTGTTCGGCGACATCCTGTCCGACCTGGGCCCGGCCTGCACCGGCACGATCGGCATCGCGCCTTCGGCCAACCTCAACCCCACCCGGCAGTGGCCCAGCCTGTTCGAGCCGGTGCATGGTTCGGCGCCGGACATCGCCGGGCGCGGGTCAGCCAACCCGATAGGACAGGTATGGTCGGTGGCCATGATGCTGGACTTCCTGGGCCACCGCGACGCGCACGATGCCGTGCTTGCCGCCATCGAGGCGGTGTTGTGCGACCCGGCCGCGCCGCGCACCCCCGACCTGGGCGGCAACGCCGGAACAAGTGATGTGGGTCGGGCCCTTGCTGCGGCCGTGGCTGCAGGTTAGGCAGTCCAGGCCCTGGCTGGGACAACGCCGCACAGGTCAGGTGCCTGCCGCGGGCTGTCAAGCGTGAAAACACGCGGCTGGCACGCACCCTCACACCCTTGATTGAGGGGGGTGCAGCGGTCGATTGCCCCTAGAATCCCGCCTCCGCTTGACACCTTGAAAGCGCCAGGGCTTTAATGGTTTGCATGCCTTTTCGGAGGGCGAAGGGCTTTGCAGCGTGTCGGGCACTCCGCCAGATTCGAATACCGATCCTTTTTGACAGGGGGCAGTAAGTGAACAAGAGTGAATTGATCGAGGTCATCGCCTAGCAGGCCGACATATCCAAAGCGGCAGCCTCGCGCTCGCTCGAGGCCGTGATCGGCGCTGTCAAGACCACATTGAAGAAGGGTGACAGCGTCACCATCACCGGCTTCGGCACCTTCGCGGTGAACAAGCGCAAGGCCCGCACCGGCCGCAATCCGCGCACCGGCACGGCGATCAAGATCAAGGCCTCCAAGGTGCCGAAGTTCCGGCCCGGCAAAGGTTTGAAAGACGCCCTTAACGGCGTGAAGTGAACTTCCCGGGTGCTTAGCTCAGCCGGTAGAGCGGCGCCCTTACAAGGCGTAGGTCGGCGGTTCGAACCCGTCAGCACCCACCACCCCGGTCGCACACCCGCGCGGGCTTTTTCCGCGCGATGCGTATTGCGTCAGACACTTCTCCATCCGAGCTTCAGGCTCTGAACCGATGTTCGAATTCATTCGCACCCACTCCCGGCTGACGCTGGGTTTCCTCTTGCTGCTGATCATCCCGTCGTTCGTGTTCTTCGGGGTCGAGAACTATGCGCGCTCGACCGGTGGCGACAGCACCGCGGTGGCTGAGGTCGACGGCCGCGCTATCACGCGCGGCGAGTGGAATCAGGTTCACCAGCGTTATGTCGAACGGGCGCGCCGGCAGTCGCCCACACTGGACGTCAAGGCGCTCGACACACCTGAGGCGCGTCGCGAAACGCTGGACGGTCTGTTGCGCGAACGTGTGCTCCTTGCGGCTGCGCTTGACCTGCATCTGACCCCCAGCGATGCCCGCCTGCAGCGCCAGTTTCAAACCGACGAACAGTTTGCCGGCATCCGCAACCCCGACGGCACGGTGAATCGCGAAATGTTGGCCCTGCAAGGCTTGAGCTCCGAGCTTTTTGCACAGCAGTTGCGGCAGGAACTGGCGATGCAGCAGGTGCTGTCGGTGGTGACAAAGACAGCCCTGGCGCCAGCCAACACGGCCAAACTGTCGCTGGATGCCATGCTCGAGCGCCGCGAGGTGCAACTGCAGCGCTTCGATCCCATGGCCTACCGCGGCCAGGTGAATCCGACGGATGCCGAGATCGACGCCTTCTACAAGGCCAACGACGCGCTGTTTCGTGCGCCCGAGCAAGCCGATATCGAGTACGTGGTGCTCGACTTGGCCGCGCTCGGTGCGGGCGTGGTTGTGCCTGAAGAAGACCTGCGCAAGTACTACAC
>JAJAZK010000128.1 GCA_026785765.1 Rhodoferax sp.
CAGATGATCGCGCAGCAATGGCGCCAATTGGGCCTGGACGTCGAGGTACGCTCCATGCCTTGGCCGCAACACATCCAGCTGGTCTGGAACGAGCGCGAAAAGTGGGACGCCACGATGTGGCGGATGGTCGGTCGGCCCGAGCGCAGCGACCCGGATGAGGTGGTCTATAACAACTACCATTCAACCTCCGCGCCCACGGGCTTCAACTTCGTGGGTTATATCAGTCCGGAGTACGACAAGATCGCCGAAGAACAGCGCCAGACCACCGACCCGGAGAAGCGTAAGGTCTTGGTGCGTCAGGCGCAACGCCTGCTCGACCGCGACCAGCCGCAGATGTTCATCGTGCACCCCACCACCATGAAGGCCTTCAACAAGGATGTCTGGGCCGAGGACTCGATCGTCTCGCAAAGCGGTATCGGCATCCGTAATTTCTGGACCTTCATCCGCGCCACCCCCAAAGGAGCGCAAAAGCAAATGGTCCTTAACTCGGCCGAGCCGGTCGTCGCTGTCAGCCCCATGTACATTGCCGGCGCGGCCAGTTACTGGGTGACGGAACTGGTATGGGACCGCCTGGCCCGCGTCGGCCCGGACGGCCTGCCACAAAACTGGGCCGCCGAGCGCATCGACTGGATCAACCCGACCACAGTGGACGTGACCCTGCGCGCTGGCATGAATTGGCACGACGGCAAGCCCGTCACGATCGATGACGTCATCTACTCGTTCGAGGCTCCCGCCACCAGCAACAAGGTCCCGATGTACAGGTCCGCCGTGGCCGACATCGTCAAGATGGAGAAAACCGGAGACCGCAAGATCCGCTTCACCCTCAAGGGGCCTAACGCCGCCTTCGTGACGGCCTCATTCGCCAAGATCAACCTGGTTCCGAAGCACATCTGGGAGCCGATCATGAAGGACCTGATGGCCAAACCCGAGAACGCGGAGTCCATCCCCAATCCTCCGGCTATCGGTTCTGGCCCGTTCAAGCTGGTACGCAACCGCGGCCAGGAAGAAATCGTCCTCGACCGCTTCGATGGCCATTTCGCCGCCCCGAAGATGGATCGTTGGGTACTGCGCATCGTTCCCAACCCCGAGGCGACGCTGGGCATGCTGCGGCGCAACGAGATCAACTTCCTGTCCGACTATGGTGGGGCCCCGGACATACTCGAGAAGCTCGCCAAGGAGATGCCGCAGCTCAGTGTCAAGTCCGAAGTCGACATCGGCTTCGAGTACACCGCGTTCAACCTGCGCCGACCACCTTTCAACGACGTGAACTTCCGCCGCGCCCTGTCAATGTCGATGGATCGCAATTCGCTCGCGCAGGCGGCCTGGAATGGCTACGCGGTCGCCTCCAACTCGCACGTCTCTCCGGCGCTGAAGTTCTGGCACGACAGTGACATCACCAAAATCCGCACTGGCCTGCCGGTGGCGCGCGAAATCCTCGAGAAAGCGGGCTACAAGACGGTCGGTGGCAAGCTCTTTTACCCCGACGGCGTCAAGGAGACACTGCCTCCCAACTGATGATCGGCAGTGGGACTGGCATGGCTGGTCCCGCTGCATGCGTCAACCGCCATGCGTTTCATTTCAGTGAGGCTGTTGCACAGCCTGTTTGTGTTGTGGGCGGTAGTCTCGCTCATGTTCCTCATGTTCCGGCTGATGCCGGGCGACCCGATGGGGGCCTACATCAGCGAGGCTCTGTCGGAGGAATCCAAACGCTCCATCCGGGCCCAGTTCGGCTTGGACCGGTCGTTGTGGGAGCAATACTTCATCTACCTCGGCAACCTCTGCCAGGGCAAGCTAGGCACCTCGTTCTTCCTCAAGGAGCCGGTGTGGGACGTGGTCATGGCCGCGTTGCCGAACACACTGGCCCTGACCATCAGCGCGCTGGTGCTGGCGTATTTGTTTGGGGTAGTCGCCGGCGCGTTCCTGGCGTGGCGGCGCGGCAGCCTGACAGAGGGCGTCGTAATTCCTCTGGTGCTGGCAACGCGGGCGGCACCCGAATTCTGGGTCGGCATGATCCTGATGGCGGTGTTCGCCTTTTCACTGGGCTGGTTTCCGTCCGGCGGCGCCGCGAGCCCGGGCGCCATGTACGACAGCGAGTGGCAGCGCATGTTTTCGCTCGACTTCCTGCACCACCTGGCGTTGCCGGTAATCACACTGGCGCTGTACCTGCAGGGCCTGCCGCTGCTGTTGATGCGCTCGACCATGCTCGACGTGATGCAGGAAGAGTACATCACAATGGCCCGGATGAAAGGCCTGTCCACCCCGCGCATCGTGTTGAACCATGCGGCGCGCAACGCGCTGCTGCCGGTCGCAACGGCCTTCACGCTGAGCCTGGGGCAACTGGTCGGCGGCAACGTGGTGATCGAGATGGTGTTCTCCTGGCCCGGCCTGGGGCGCATCCTGGTGCAGGCTGTCTCCTCGAGCGACTACCCGCTCGCGCAGGGCGCATTCCTGCTGGTAGCGTTCGCATTGATCAGCATGAATTTTGTAGCCGACCTGCTCTACGCGTTGCTGGACCCACGGGTGTCACATGACCGCAAGTCCTGACGCCGGCAGAAGCTTTCTGCAGCGGCTGCTGCGCCTCACGGGCAAGGACCCGTTCGCGCTGGCAGGCATCGCAATCTATGTGGTGTTTGCCCTGACGGCCGTCTTTGCCAATGTAATCGCGGTACACGACCCACTGGAGATCCTGTTTCTGCCGGACGGCAAGGTGGCGTCCAACCAGTCACCCGGCGGCCCCTATTGGCTGGGCACGACCAGCCTGGGGCGTGACGTGTTTTCGCAGCTCGTGTTTGGCGCACGCAGCGCGCTCATGGTCGGCCTCAGTGCAGCGCTCGTGGTGGTCGTCGCCGGGACGCTGGTGGGCCTGTTCTCCGGCTACTACGGCGGCTGGGTCGACGCGGTGCTGATGCGCCTGAGCGACGTCGCCCTTTCGATTCCGTTTCTTCCGTTCATCATCGTGCTGGCGGCGTTCCTCAAGCCCAACGTGTGGAACGTGGTGATCGGAGTCTCGGCCCTGTTATGGCCCAACACCGGGCGTATCGTGCGCAGCCAGGTGTTGACGCTGCGCGAGCGCAGCTACGTGGAAGCGGCACGTGTGAGCGGCGCCAGCCACCTGCGCATATTGTTCACGCACATAGCACCCAACGTGCTGCCGATTTCTTTTTTGTACGGCTCCATCGTCGTCGGCTGGGCCATCTTCACCGAAGCCAGCGTGAGCTTTCTCGGCTTCGGCCCTTCCGACAGTATTTCCTGGGGCTTCATGCTGCAGGACGCCTTTGTGTCGCAGGCACTGTCGCGCGGGGCCTACTATTGGTTCGTGCCCTCCGGGCTATGCATCATGCTGGTGGTCGCTGCGGGCTTCTTCATCAGCCGTGGCTACGAAGAGCTGCTGTTCCCCAAGTTGCGAGACTAGCAATGAATCTGCTGGAGGTGCAAGACCTCGACCTCATCTACAGTACGCATCGCGGCAACGTGCAGGCGCTTGACGGTGTGCAATTGCAGGTGCGGCCGGGCGAGATCA
>JAJAZK010000129.1 GCA_026785765.1 Rhodoferax sp.
CCATGGGGGAAGACCCCGACCGGCCGCGAAGGGTCCAACAACTAGCCCGTGGCCTGCGTTACCTGGCGCCATGGATTGCGCGCGAACATGGCGCGAAGTTCTGGTCTTTGGTGGGCGAGGGGGTGCAGGCATCCGACGACCTTGGCCGCCCGATGTCTGCCATCGCAGAAGTCGCACAGCGGGATGCATGGGCCGACCTGCGCTCGACCTTGGGCGAGGACCCTCGCTTCGACGCCGCTCGCTGGCATCTGCCCAAAGACCGGTTCCAAGGCCATGATGTGCAAACCGAACCCATCCCCGGCTTCGTGCGCGTCCCCAAGGGCGCCTTTCGAATCGGCATGCAAGGCGAGGACGACAACCCGCCGCGACAAGCCGACGTCTTGAACGACTACTACATTGCCCGCTACCTCACCACCGTTGACCAATACGCCGCCTTCATGGAGGGCGGTGGCTACTCAGACAAAGAGCAGTGGTGGGACAGCCAGGGCCTGGCCTGGCGCGAGAGCAACTGGGCCTCGAAGACCGAAGACAAGGCATTGCGCGACTGGCTCGATTCGCGCACCGTGGAGCAGCGCCAACAACCCATGCGCTGGACCGAGCAGCGCGCGCACGGCAGCCGTGCGGTGTGGGGCATCAATTGGTTCGAGGCGCGTGCTTATGCGCGTTGGCTCCAGGCGCAGTTACAGACGGAGCTCAAAAGCGCCAAACTGGCGACGTACCAGGTTCATTTACCCACCGAGATCCAGTGGGAACGCGCGGCGCGCGCTGCCGATTTGCAGTCGGTAGACGATCGCCGATGGCCGTGGGCTGGCGACGATAAATTGGCGCATCTGCGCGGCAATATCGACGACAGCAAAATCGGCCGGGCCAGCGTGGTCGGCCTGTTCGAGCCCAATCCCATTGGGCTGTATGACCTGGCAGGCAATGTGTGGGAGTGGCAGGACAACCTGTACCAGGACAAAGGGCGCTACAAGGCCGGCCAACGCATCGACCGGTTGGTGAGCCCGGCAGACGGGCCACAGAGTGACTGGCTCGTGACAGACAAGGAATGGAAGAACTCGGCATTGCCGGCCCTGCGGGGCGGCTTGTGGGGCAACACGGCCGACTACGCGCGGGCGTCGATTCGCTTCGGGTTTCTTCCTGACTACTGGTTCTTCTATGTCGGCTTTCGGTTGGTGTTGTCCCTGGCTAATTTGAAGTCTGAAACCTGATGGTATCCGCGCCACGCCCGGCATATTCAACGCGTTGACGCGGCGCGCGCCGATTTGAGCCAGGCACCCAAAAGGCGACCGACTTCGTCCATCAGCCGTGCGCCTATGTAAGCGTCGGCCCGAGGATGCTATGTACGAAGCGCTGGCTGCGCAGGTCCCCCACCACCATCGCCCTTACCTGCTCCTTGACCTGCTGCACATCCACTCCCGCATTGCGTGCTGCTTGCAACGTGGCCATCCAGGCATCCAGTACCTCGCCGCCGGTGATCTCGTAACCGTCCCCGTTGGCGATCCAGCGCAGCGCGGCCAGGCCGCTGTGCATCGCGAAGGCAGGTTGCTTGTCCGCAAAGTCATTCGCGGCCCGCGTCAGCGTGCGCGGGTCGGCCGGGCTGCGCTGCACCAGCGCGATGGCCTCGGCAAACAACCCGGCTTCCTTGGCGGCGGCAAACCATTTGCCTTCTGCGCCTGGGGTGCTAGCCACCAGGTCGCGCAAGATTTCCGGTGCAGCTTTGTGGGGATACTTTTTTGTAATCGTCCGATAGGTTGCCAGGTGCGTGCCGCACTGGTTGGCTTTGATTGCATACCGTTCGTACGCCGCATCGCCCAGGCCCGACGACAGCAGGATCGCCTCACATGCCTGGGCGATCTCCTGGTCCGGGTCATTTTGCCCGCGCAATTCCTCGGCGTAACGAATCGCCTCGGCCTTCTTCCCCATGACCACCAGGGCCTTGACGCCCCACTGCCGGTAATGCCACCACTTGGTGCGCTCCGTCTCCAGCAGCGCCAAGAGTTCTTGATGGCGGCCGGCGGCCAATAGCGACGCAAGACAGGCGGTGCTTCCCTGGAAGTAGCTGCCGCCAGCCGCCGACGGGCTCCAGACGGCTTGGACGCCCGGCAGAAAGTCGTCAGCCCACTGCGCCGCAAGTTCCGGCCCGGCGCACAAAACGCCCCAGTGGTCGCCCAGCCCCTCGATGTAGGACATGCCGTCTTCTTGCACGGCCTCCCATAGACGTTCCAGCCAGAGTTGGCGGGTCTTCTGCGGCACTTCGACCGCAGCAATGATGGGCACCAGGGTGTCGATGGCGCGGTTGACCCAGGACCCGATGGCGCCCGACGAACTGTCCACTTGCTCCAGCGCGGGCGAGAGTTTCTCCAGCAAGAGCACCGCGCCTTCGGCGGCCAGCAGAGGGTCTTTTTTGGCCATCGCCTTGATCTCGGCCATGGCCTCCTTGATACGCTGGATCGGTGTGTCCGAACGCCAGCCAAACGCCTGGCGGCGAAAACGCGGGGCGAATTGCCATTTGTGGGCGGGCATGGGGACTGGCGGGGTGGTGGGGCAGGCGGATGGCCGTTGGATGGCTTGAAAGCGCGCGCGTTGCATGGCTGGATGCTGAAGCACAAAAAAGCCCGCGTGAGCGGGCTTGGATGCAGCAAAGAGGTCGTCTATTGCGACGCCGCACTGGACGGAATCGCGACCGCGACTGCGGCGGCAGCGGGAGCTGCGGCCGCAGGAGCGGATACGGCGGGCGGCGTGGCTGC
>JAJAZK010000130.1 GCA_026785765.1 Rhodoferax sp.
AACCGCCTGGCAACCCCCCCCCCCCCCCCCCGCGCCCCCCGGGGGGGGCAACCCCCCCGCGGCCGCGACCAGCCCGAAAGACTGGACGATTACGCGTCCGGAACCCGTGAAGGTGGAGGTGCCGCCGCCTGAGCCGATCTCCAAAAGGCTGCTCGACTTCCTGCAGGCCGTCTGGCGCGCCAGCGGCAATGCGGTCGAAGTTGCGCAATTGCAAAATCAGAATGTCTCGATCATGCAGAACAATCCGGCCGCATCGCCGGGGCTGCTGGCCAAGCAGGACATAACCTACTCTGCGAGCAAGATTCGCAAGAACGAAAAGCTCTGAGCCTCGCCGCCGCCCGGAGCCATACTTTTTGCGGCATGCAAGCTAGGAGGCAGACGCCAGCGCGGTGAGCGCAAAGCGCGCCGGAGCACCTTCCGGCTGCGGCTGTAGTTCCCAGCGACTCGAATGGAATGCGGCGACCGACGGCCGGTGAGCGATCGACACGATGCCGCCACGCGTCTTTTCCACCATCGCGATCAGTTGCCCGTAAAGAGTTTTTTCGGCTTCCGCGTCGAGCGCGCTGGTGGCTTCGTCGGCAAACACCCACGCCGGCTTTTTCAGCAATACCCGGGCGATCGCCAGCCTTTGCTGTTCGCCACCCGACAGTTTCTGGCCCCAGGCGTCGATGCTGTCAAGCTCGGTTGCGAGTCGCGGCAACATGGCATCCTGTAGCACCTGTTGCATGGCAGCGTCGCTGTAGGCACTGGCTGGCTCGGGGTAAGCGAGCGCCTCGCGCAGGCTGCCATTGGGGAAATACGGCCGTTGCGGGATGAACATGCTGTTCTGGTTGCGCGCCACCGTGCCGCTGGCAAAGGGCCAGATCCCCGCCAGTGTGCGAAACAGGGTGGACTTGCCGCTGCCCGACGGCCCCTGCAGCAGGATGCGGTCACCGGCGTTGACATGCAAGTTGGTCTTTGCCAGCAGCACAGCACCCGTGGGCAGCGCAACCGTCAGACCGGTCGCCTCCAGTGCGGCCGAGGTGCCAGTTTGCAGCGCCGGGTTGGCCTGCTCCGCCGCGCCAATCGCATCGTCAAAACTGGTCAAGCGGTCGGTGGTGGCGCGCCAGGCGGCCAGGCTGCTGTAGTTGTCGACGAACCAGCTCAGCGAGTCCTGCACACGGCCAAACGCGGAGTTGATCTTCATCAGGTCACCCAACTGGATCGCGCCACTGAAGTAACGCGGCGCCGCCACGATCATCGGGAACACCACCGCCGCCTGGCCGAAAAAGCTGGTAAACCAGATCAGGTTCTTTTGTGCCTTGATCAGCGCGAAGTAGTTTGCCAGCACCGACAAAAAGCGGGTCTGCAGATGGCTTTGCTCCACACTCTGGCCGCGGTCCAGCGCGATTGCCTCGCTGTATTCGCGCACCCGCACCATGTGGTGGCGGAAATCCGCCTCGCGGCGCTGCTGCTCGAAGTTCAGTGCGATCTGCGAGCGCCCGATGTAGTGGGTGATCACGCTGCCGACCAGACAGTACAGCACCGCCATCCAGACCATGAAGCCCGGAATCGTATAGCTGCTGCCAGCCAGGTTGAAGCTGAACGCGCCCGACAGGCCCCACAGGATGCCGACAAAACTGACCAGGGTGACGCTGGCGTTGAGCAGCCCCATCGTCAGGCCGACCGTCTGTGCAGTGAAACCGTTCACGTCCTCGGCAATGCGCTGGTCCGGGTTGTCCGGCGCCACCCCGGCCTTGGCAGAAAAACGCGCCAGATCCATCTGGTAAAAGGCGTTGCCGCCCATCCAGCGTTGCAGGTAGTAGGCGGTCATCCACTTGCGCCAGTTCATCTCCAGCAGTTGCGTCAGGTAGAACCGGTACACGGCAATGATGATCGCGATGAAGGCGAGGTAGCCGAAGCGGCCGATCTGGGTCCAGAACACCGCCTGGTCCTTGTTCTGCAGGCCGTCGTAGAACAGGCCGTACCAGTCGTTGAACAGGACCGCCATGTAGACCGAGCCCAGGTTCAGGGCGACGATGGCGGCAAACAGCCCGCGTGCCTGCCATTTTTCTTCGGACTGGAAGTACGGTGTCGAGAGTCTCACTACCCGCGCCGCGAAGGCCCGGAAACTGCGGAACTTGTCCATAAAAGTCATGCTCTGCCTCGATTGGGAACTGCCATCGCCCTACAGCGGTGGGTTGGAGATGCCGCTGGCTACATGGCCGGACGGCACATGGGCTGCCGCCGATTCGATGTGCCCGGTCTGGTCGTCAAAAAAGAAGTCCGGCTCGAACTCGCGCAGGAACTCGCCCTTGGCCAGGCCACCCAGGAACATCGCTTCGTCGACCTCGATGTTCCATGCCATCAGTGTGCGGATGGCGCGCTCATGGGCCGGCGCACTGCGCGCGGTGACCAGGGCGGTGCGGATGCGCATCGCCGCCGTGCCTTCGAGTTGCAGGCGCTGCAGGGCCGCCAGCAGCGGCTTGAACGGGCCCGGTAGCAGCGGCTGCGCGGCTTTTTCCGTTTCGTGGCGATGAAAGGCCGACAGCCCGTGGCTCTGGTAAACCTGCTCGGCCTCGTCGCTGAACAACACCGCGTCGCCGTCAAAGGCAATCCGTATCTCATGCGGATGGGCCTCACTGGCGTGCGCCGACTTCGGGTAGACCTGGGCTGCAGGTACCCCCGCTGCGAGTGCGGCGCGCACGTCACTCAGGTGGGTGGACAGGAACAGATTGGCGTGTAAGGGTTTCAGGTAGCGCCAGGGCGGCTGCCCGCGGGTGAAGCTGCCGCGCTGTATGGCCAGTCCATAGTGGCTGGCCGAGCGGAACACCCGCATGCCCGACACCGGGTCGTTGCGCGACAGGATCACCACTTCGACCGGTTGCGTGTTGGTCCCCGCCATGTCTGGCTCGGGCTGGTTGAATGCGAGCAGTTTGCGCACCAGCGAAAACGCCACGCCCGGCTTGGCAGGCGTATCCAGGCGCTGCAGCTGCAATGCCATGTAGGCCTTGTCCCGACCCTCTTCGAAAACAGCGTTTTCTTCCTCGAAGTCGAACAGCGCGCGCGAAGAGATCGCCACCACCAGCTTGCCTTCCAGCGATGTGGCCACCTCAGTGTGTCCCGTTGGCGAGTGATGCGTCTGCGTGGCGCCGTGACGCTCTGCCGGGCGTCGCTTGGCGCGCTGCGCGCAGAGTCAACCGGACTTGATCGTGCTGCTTCATTGCTGCAGGAACATCCGGTAGGCCGGGTTGGCGGTCTCTTCAACATAGGGGTATGCCAGTGCTTCGAGGAACTGCGCAAACGCCCGCGTGTCGGCTTTTGGCACCTGCAGCCCGACCAGGATGCGACCGTAGTCGGCGCCCTGGTTGCGGTAGTGGAACAGGCTGATGTTCCAGCCCGGGCGCATCAGACTGAGAAACTTCATCAGCGCGCCCGGCCGCTCCGGAAAGACGAATCGCATTAGCCTCTCATCCTTTGCCAGGGAGGAGTGGCCACCCACCATGTAGCGGATATGGTCCTTGGCCAGTTCGTCATGCGTCAGGTCGATCGCCGCAAAACCGTGTTTGCTGAAGTTGGCGGCGATCTTCGGGCTTTCACCCTTGCCGTGGGTGGTCAGGCCGACAAACACATGGGCGCTGGTGGCGTCGCTGATGCGGTAGTTGAACTCGGTCACATTGCGCGGGCCGCCGGGCAACTCGCCGATCAGGCTGCAAAAACGCTTGAAACTGCCGCGCTCCTCCGGAATGGTGACGGCAAAGAGCGCCTCACGCTCCTCGCCGACCTCGGCGCGTTCCGCCACGAAGCGCAGCCGGTCGAAGTTCATGTTGGCGCCGCACAGGATCGCCGCGTAGGTTTCGCCGCGCGTCTTATGGGTGGCGACATACTGCTTGATCGCCGCCACCGCCATTGCGCCGGCCGGCTCGACGATGCTGCGGGTATCCACGAACACGTCCTTGATCGCGGCACACACCGCATCCGTGTCCACCTTCATATAGGCATCGACCAGGCCACGCGTGATGCGAAATGTCTCCGCGCCGACCAGTTTCACCGCGGTGCCGTCGGAGAACAGTCCGACATCGTTCAGGTTGACGCGTTTTCCGGCGGCCACCGATTGCATCATGGCGTCGGAGTCGTTCATCTGCACACCGATCACCTTGACTGTCGGACGTACCGCCTTGATGTAGTTGGCCACACCCGAGATCAGGCCGCCGCCGCCGATGGCCACAAACACCGCGTGCAACTCGCCCTGGTGCTGGCGCAGGATCTCCATTGCCACCGTGCCTTGCCCGGCGATCACCTCCGGGTCGTCGAACGGATGCACAAAGGTCAGGCCCTGCGCTTCCTGCAACTGCAGCGCGTGGGCATAGGCATCGGAATAACCGTCGCCGAACAGCACAATTTCGGCGCCCAGCGCCTTCACCGCCTCGACCTTCAACTGCGGCGTGGTGGTGGGCATCACGATCACCGCCCGCGAACCCAGTCTGGATGCCCCCAGCGCCACGCCCTGCGCATGGTTGCCGGCGGAGGCGCAGATGACGCCCTTGGCGAGTTGCTCCGGCGTCAGTTGCACCATCTTGTTGAAGGCGCCGCGCAGTTTGAAGCTGCGCACCGGTTGCTGGTCCTCGCGTTTGAGCAGCACCTTGTTGTGCAGGCGCCGACTCAGGTTGCGTGCTGGCTCAAGCGCCGACTCGATTGCCACGTCGTAGACGCGTGCATTGAGTATCTTTTTCAGGTAGTCGGCGGGGGTCAGGTTCTTGGTCTTCATGGATGATATCGACGGACAGGCCATGATAAGCCCCGCGCACTGGCAGAATCGGTGCAACAGGAGGTGAGACAGATGGAATGCACAGTCAGCTGGACCGGCGGCGCCGGCACACGCTCGGGTATGGGTTTTCTGGCCGAGACGGGCAGTGGCCATACTCTGATGATGGATGGCGCGCCGGACGCCGCCAAACCCGAAAACGGTGGCCAGAATCTGGCCCCACGCCCGTTGGAAACCCTGCTCGCCGGGGCCGGCGGTTGTACCGCCTACGACGTGGTGCTGATCCTCAAACGCGGCCGGCACGACGTGCGTAGTTGCTCGTGCAAGCTCAACGCGCAACGCGCCGAGACCGACCCCAAGGTGTTCACCGCCATCCACATGCATTTCAGCGTGTCCGGCAAAGGGGTGCCGCCCGTTGCGGTGGAGCGCGCCATCGCCATGAGCCAGGAGAAATATTGCTCGGCCAGCATCATGCTGGGCAAGACGGCGGCGATCACGACCAGTTTCGAGCTGACGGAGGCGTGAATGGCGACCGGGGTGACGTCAAACGGCTGAAGCAGGACGGCAGGCGCGGCCAAGCTTTTCAGTGCGCTGCGGCTTCCAGGGTCTTTTCGACCCACTTGTGCAGGCTGACGCCACTGCGCGCTGCCGCCTTCACGGCTGCTGCGTGAATAGCAGGCGCTATCCGCCGCACCAATTTGCCACTGGCAGGTTTCTCTGGCGCAGTACCCAGCTTGCCGCATGCCGCGACGTAGTCGTGGGCGGCTGCATGAAAGTTGGATTCAAACTCCACGATCGATTCGCCGTGAAAGGCGATGCTGTCATCGATATTCAGTACCCTGCCCAAAATGACCTTGTCCTCGCCGTCGAAAACCATGCTGGCGGTGTATTCGCTGTACTCCATTGTGTTCGTCATGATTTGACTCCAATGCGTTGCAAGAATTCGCGCACGGCCCTTGACACACTGCGGCAGAGCTCAGATCCGGTGCGCCACCGTCGTCATCACTTTCGCGGCGGCGCGCATCAGTTCCTGCACCGGACCAGGCAGTTCAATTGCCCCTGCGTGGCGCGCCTCGCTGGCATGTTGCGCCTCCTCCGCCTGCATCTGCGCCACGATGGCGCGTGAGGCGTGGTCGCCGGTCGGCAGCGCGTCCATGTGGCCCTGCAAATGCGCTTCCACCTGCTTTTCGGTTTCCACCACAAAACCAACGCCGATCCGGTCGCCCAGACGCCCGGCCAGCAGCCCCAGGCCGAAGGCTCCGGCATACCACAACGGGTTGAGCAGGGACGGGCGCGCGCCGAGTTCGTCCAGCCGCTG
The DNA here is from genome assembly GCA_026785765.1 of Rhodoferax sp. Taxonomy (GTDB): domain Bacteria; phylum Pseudomonadota; class Gammaproteobacteria; order Burkholderiales; family Burkholderiaceae_C; genus CAISIP01. The sequence goes on from JAJAZK010000130.1 coordinate 6,063, forward strand.
GCGCGTCCAGGCCAGGTGGTCCGCTTCTTCAGCGCTGGCGCGCTCGAAATGGGCACGCAGCACCGGGTTGCGCGTGGCCAGCGCCTGCGACGCGTACAGCGCCTGGGCGCAGATCTCGCCCACATGGTTGACACGCATCAGCGCTCCCGCTTCGGCTTTTTCAGCGGCGTCGAGCGTTGTCGGCTTTTCGGCCACAGTGGGGCAGGCGCGCGCCGCGTGGGGAGTGGCGAACAGGGTGCGCAGGGCAGAATCAGCGCTGGCCAGCAGCGCGTCGAGGGGGGTCGTCAAGGATTGGGAAGGCATTGATTGATGGTAGCGCGGTCGTCAACATCTCACAGTCTTCCGCAAGATGCACCCAAGTCCGGTTCGGACCAGGTTGACGCAATCAGGGTCTCAACCAATTCGCAGGCAAAAAATCCCCAGAAAACAACACTCCTGCCGTGATGGTTTTTGCCTCATGGCCGGGCTTTAGTGGCGCAAGATTTTTTTTGTTGCGACCCTGCAACGAAAACAGCGGCGTCACACAAATTTATCCCTCAAGTCTTTGCCAAAACATGCCGCCTCTGGTGCAATAGCTGCAACTTCCTGAAACAGGAGGTTGGCCCGGGGATCCGAATCTCTACCGGAGCCCTATGTTTAACCTTGGAGAAACTTGAAATGAAAAAAACCCTAGTCGCAGTTGCAGCGCTTGCCTTTATCGGCGCCGCTTCTGCTCAATCCACTGTCACGCTGTTCGGCAGCATTGACGCCAGCGTTGGCAAGAACCAACTCAAGCAAACCGGTGTGTTCCCTGGCGCCGTTGCTAGTGACGTTGGCCCGAACGTGAATTCCGGTACGCAAAACGGTTCGCGTTGGGGTATGCGCGGTACCGAAGACCTCGGCGGCGGAATGTCGGCGATATTCAACCTGACCAGCGGCTTTAACGTCGACACGGGTTTCTCAGCCCAAGGCGGACGCCTGTTTGGTCGTGAAGCGTGGGTCGGCCTCAAGGGTGGATTCGGACAGGTGACCCTGGGTCGCCAAGTGACCATTCTGGCGAACGGCCCATGGGCCATCACCGGCGGGTACGCGAACTATGACGCATGGGCAAACACCACGTTCAACGGTGGTTTTGGTAATGCCGGCAGTATCGCGCATGACGCGGTTCGCAAAGACAACTCGCTGCAGTACGTGACCCCTGCTTTTGGTGGTTTTACCGGTACCTTCATGTGGGCTCCGGGCGAGAACGGCATTGTCAATGGCGCCAACAACAGCAATTACTACAGCTTGGGGCTGGGTTATGTGGCCGGTCCGCTCAACGTGCAGTTCGGTTACGAGACTGACAAGGTTCTGAACGTTGCAGCCCTGACTCCGAGCCCGGTCGGTAGGAACCAGAATCAAGTCGCTTTGGCTGCCACCTATAACCTGGGTGTTGCAACCATCGGTGCTTCCATCCAGCGTGCCAGCCTTGCCAACTTTGACGACCGTGGTTACGCTTTGAGCGTGTCGGCTCCTCTGGGTCCAGTTACATTGGACATTGAGTATGCCCGCGAAAAGACCGACAACCCTGCCGGCGCACAGATTTCGGAGGCCAAAGCCCTTAACTTGCGCGTGAACTATCCGCTGAGCAAGCGCACAAAGTTTTACGCCCTGCTTAGCGATGGCAAGTCCACCACCAATGTAGTTGGTGCCAAGCAGGACCTGAGCCGCTACCAGGTTGGCGTTCGCCACGTGTTCTGATTCCCATGCTGGCTTGAGGCCAGTGTAAGAGTTTGAAAAATCAAAAAGCCCCGCTGTGGAAACGCAGCGGGGCTTTTTTTGTGGACCATGCGGCTGGCTCGTAGTGCAAGAGTAGACTTCTTCCATGGAAAACGTCGACAACATCATCATTGAGCACCTGCGTGCCATGCGCGCAGACATTGCCTCGATCAAGGACGATATCCGTGAAGTGAAAACCCGCATCACCCATGTCGAGGCTGGGATTGCCAGTTTGAAACGCGATGCGGCCCACCAGTACGACGAATCTGTCGCCGCGAATGCGCGCTTCGACCGACTTACGGAGCGCATCGAGAAGATTGAACGAAGGCTTGATCTTCAGTAGTGAACTCTCCTATATGGCAGTGCCGGACAATATTTGACGAACAACGTGTACAGCAACGTGTACAGCGTCCTCCACGACTTCACGCCCTGAGGAGAGCTTGGTCAGCAAAGTGATTTGCGTCTGGCAATGGCACAGGTAAACTTGCCACGTAGAGGGGTGACACGACGAGACTTAGCAGGATGCCAAGCGCCGCGTTGGCGATTTCTTGAAAGTGGACCGGAAAATGGACGACGTAGAAAACATCATTATTGGGGACCTTCGTGCCATTCGCGCCGACGTTGGAACGGTAAAGGAAGACGTCCGTGAACTCAAGAATCGTATGGCCAACCTGGAAGGCGGGCAAGCGATGATCATGCAAAACTTGGGGCACCAGGCGTCGGTTAACGCACAACAGCATTTGAGCTACGACCGGATCATTGAGCGCATCGAGAAACTCGAGAAGCGCCTTGAGATCACCGGGTAGCGGGCATCTTTTGGTCGGTGCGATGCGAAGAGCCTTGCCTGCAATTGCCTTGTGTCTGGCAGTGGCGTAAGCAGTCTTGCCGTGTGGGGCCATTCCGCAGCAAGGCTTCTTTTGATACCCCGCGAGCTGTTGGAGATTTCTTGAAAGTGCACCAGAAAATCGAAAGTGTAGAGAATTTGGTTTTTGAGAATCTCAAGCGATTCCAGCTTGGGCAGGATCGCATTGAACGCAAACTCGAAGAGGTAAGCCGGCACTTGGCAAACCTCGCAGCAGGGCAAGCTTCAATCATCCAACACATCGGTCATTTGGCATCTGTGGAGGCGCAGCAACAGGTGCAGGCCGACGATTTCGGGCAGCGTCTGGAGCGGATAGAGCGACGATTGGAACTTCAAAGCTAAAGAGGCCGCGAATGACCATATGGGGGGCTTTTTTTAGTAGTACACCCTGTCGCGAGGCAATATTGAGAGCACAGAAATGGTGATGATGTTGTCGTGAATCTCAGCCACTGCGCGCCAGTCGCCATGAGCCGTGTATGTTCACTTACCCGCCAACGGGCCACGCAGTGCGTGGCCCATAGTGCGTGGATCATCAATACGGTCGAGCCGGCCTGATGGCGCTGGTCCGGATTGGCGCACTGGACGATGGTGTTTCAAAAACTGTTTTTCTGCGGTCTTCTTGATCTCTTCGTGGGGCAGGGGTTTAGTGAGCCTTGTTTGAAAGAATCATCAGATGTTCGGGTCGGGCATCTGGCACGGCCGATAGCGGAATGCCCTGATCCAGGGTCACCAGGCGACCACCGTTGCGCACCGCCAATGCGAGCAGGTACACGTCGGTCAGGTGTCGGCCGGACAGCAATTGATTCAAGTGCAAGGCACCCGGGCTCAACAGGCTAAGCGAATCTGGCCAGAACTCGTGCAGAGGGCTTGCTGCAGCTTCACCCAGAATGTCTGCGACCAGGGCAGCGGGTGTGTTGTTCAGGTAAGCGGGCTGCGACAGGATACGGATGCAGCCATTTTGCGTCAGCGGGCACGAGGCCCACCCGTGCTGCTCGGCGTTGTCGGAAAACCAGCGTGTTACCGTTGTATGGTGCACGTGCTCGGCATCGAGCAAGGCGATCAGCACGCTGACGTCGAGCATGGCCCGCATCAGATACCCTCCACTTCGCGAATCGCGTTGACGTGCTCATGGGTCACCAGATGACCGCCACGCGGAATCGTGCGAAAGCCGGCCGCCGAGCGTTCAGTCGGCGCCAAGCGGGACGTGAGTGCCTGCCTTGCCAGCCGCGAGATCACTTCACCGGCGGTGCTGTTTTCCATCCGCGCCAGTTCCTTTGCCGCCGCAAGCACATCGTCTGCCAAATCGAGAGTTGTTCGCATGTTTTTTCCAGTAGATGATTTGATGTTTAGATTCTAAAGCATCAAGATGTATTGCCGATTGCACTCGCAATGACGAAACTTGGGAATGCGCTTTGGGATGGTTATTTGGGATGGCGGGTTACTTTGCGCTAACCCGACACGCCCTGGCTGGCAATAGGTATATCTTGCCGTAAGGCCAGCTCAAGGTGGGCAGCACCGTAGATGCTCAGGCTATACCGCAAGGAAGAAATGCCTGAGCTCAAGAATCGTATGGCCAACCTGCAAGGCGGGCAAGCGATCATCATGCAAAACTTGGGACACCCTCTTGCATCGGTGCAAGCGCAACAACAGCTTCAGGCGGATGTTTTCGGACAGCGTCCGGAGCGGACTGAGCGTCGATTGGAGCTTCAATGTGGACGAGACCACCAATGGCGGGAGTAAACTCAAAACATGGAACTGGAAATTTACAGCGCGTTCGTGAAAGCTGGCGTCCCGGAGTCAGACGCACGAGCAGCGGCTGAATCAATCAATAAAGAGATTGACAAGCGGTACGCGGTGCATGCCCAGCAACTTGCAACACGTGGAGATGTGGAGTCGGTACGCAAAGAGGTCGCTGAGGCGGAAATCCGGCTAACCCCTTCAATCACGGAAGTACAAAAGAGCATTGTCGATATGCAGCGGCGGACGATTGCGGCTGTGTTTGGCGGGATGGTGGCGTTTGCCGCGATTCAAAAACTACTGTGACCACTTGTATCACCTGGGTTGTAGCTTCGATTTTTGCAACCATCGGGTTGTTTGCCGCCTACACGAGACTATGGCGTTGAAGGCAGGCACAGTGAAATCAAAGCCGCCGCAAAGCGGCTTTCTTTTGCTCATGTTGATCATGCTGTCGATGCTGGCGGGTTGCGCGTCGCAACCATCCGCTGTCGACGCGCTGGATGTCTCGGCGACGCCGTGGGCCACCGTCGTAGCTGCGGGTGGCCCGGCGCCGCAATGGACACACCAGCAGTTCCCGGGCAAACGCGCCAGCCAGTACCGCTATGCGCGGGTAGACGGGCGCGACGCAGTGCGTGTGCAATCCAGTTCTTCCATCAGCATGTTGCGCCAGGTGCTGCGGGTAGAGCCGGGCGACCTGGGCCGTTTGCGTTTTTCCTGGAAGGTGCCGACTTTGATCACAAGCGCCGACATGAAGGACCGGGACGTCGAAGATTCTCCGGTGCGCGTGGTGTTGGCTTTCGAGGGCGACCGTAGCAAGTTTTCGGCGCGCGATGCAATGTTGTCCGAGTTGGCGCATGCGTTGACCGGCGAACCGTTGCCGTATGCGACCTTGATGTATGTCTGGTGCAATGAAACCGCGGCCGGCACCGTCTTGAACGGTAACCGCACCGGCCGCATCCGTAAGCTGGTGCTGGAGTCTGGCGGGGCAAAACTCAACCAGTGGCTGGACTACGAACGCGACATCCGGGCCGATTTCGAGAAGGCCTACGGCGAGCCGCCCGGCGCACTGGTGGCGATTGGCATCATGACCGACACTGACAACACACGCTCCGCGGCGACCGCCTGGTATGGGCCGGTCCGGCATATCGGCGTCAAGCGCGCGCCGTGATTGCATCCATGTGGATGCGCAGCGAAAATGTGCAACATGAAAGGCGTGGCATCTTGCCCGTTGGATCTATAAAGAGGGAGTAGCGTGTGCCTTGAAGTTGAGTCAATTGAATCCGTGCGCAGTTCTTTTGATCTGGCGGTACTGAAAAAGTTGGCAGGCAAATACATCTGGTGGAAGACACCCGATGACGCGGTGGCGAAGCCGCAGCGCGTGATCGCGCAGGTCATGAATATCGGCGACTGCTGCGATGTTCAGGAACTGGCGGTGCTGTTCGGTGATGACGTTCTGCGCCGGGTGCTGGAGCATGCCGAACCCGGCTATTTCAATGCCCGTTCCTGGGCCTGTTGGCACTACCTCTTGCAATTGGCGGTGGTGAATCAGGTACCGCCGCTCCCAGTGCGGAGATTTGCGTGAGTTTTCTGCCGCGAATGGAAAAATTGCCAGCGGGACTCGCCAACGCCCGGGAAATGTACGGTCCGAACTTCCAGCCCAGCGAAAGTTTGAAGGCGCTGGTCTATTTTGCCGATAGAGACTTGAGCGGACTTGCAGAAACAGTCAAAGCGCCCCTGATCGAATCGGTGAGCGCCGTACGAAGGCTGCCACCCGTCAAGATGCTTTCCCGACAGCTTTCCAAGGAGTGACACATGACGCCAGATAATCCGCATCGCCTGCGCGTACGGGGCCGCGCATTCGCCCACATTGCGCAGTTCCACCCGGAGTTGACGGCGCTGCGGCGCGACCTGCACGCGCATCCGGAGCTGGGGTTCGAGGAGCGTTACACCGCCGGTCGGGTCGAAGGAGCGCTGCGTTTGTGTGGCGTCGACGAGGTTCACACGGGCATCGGAAAGACCGGCGTCGTGGCAGTGGTGCGCGGCAAACAGTCGGGCAGCGGGAAGATGACGGGCTTGCGCGCCGACATGGACGCTTTGCCGATGACCGAGCACAACGACTTTGCCTGGAAGTCCGGCACCAGCGGCCTGATGCACGGTTGTGGCCACGACGGCCATACCGCGATGCTGGTCGGCGCGGCGCGGTATCTGGCGGAGACACGCAATTTCGACGGCACCGCCGTGCTGATCTTCCAGCCCGGTGAAGAAGGGTACGCCGGTGCCCGCGCGATGATCCAGGACGGCCTGTTCGACCGCTTTCCGGTGGACGCGGTGTACGGCATGCACAACTGGCCCTCGATGCGCCCCGGCACGGTAGGTATCAACCCGGGGCCGATGATGGCCGCATCCGACCGCATCACCATCACCGTAACCGGACGGGGCGGGCACGGCGCACATGCCTACAACACCATCGACCCGGTGCTGGTGGCAGCGCACATCATCACCGCGGTGCAAAGCATCGTCTCGCGCAACGTGCGCCCGGTGGACAGCGCGGTCATCAGCCTGTGCTCCATGCGCGCCGGGGAACCGGCGGCGATGAGTGTGATACCGGACACCGCAACCCTGGTCGGCACTGTGCGCAGCTTCAGCCCGGTGGTGCAAGACATGCTAGAGCGCCGCCTGACCGAGTTGTGCGGCGCGGTGGCGATAGGTTTTGGTGCCAGTGCAACCGTTTTGTACGAGCGCAGTTACCCGGCGACGATCAACTCGACGGCAGAGGCGCATTTCGCCGCTGATGTGGCCACCAGCCTGCTCGGGCGCGAGCATGTGGTGCGGGATCTGGAGCCCAGCATGGGGGCCGAGGACTTCTCTTTCATGCTGCAGGTCAAGCCCGGAGCCTACTTGCGCATCGGGCAGGGCGAGGAGAACGGCGTGGGTAGCTGTTTCCTGCACAACAGCCGCTACGACTTCAACGACGACATTCTGCCGTTGGGCTCAGCCCTGCACGCGAGCCTGGTGGAACACGCCATGCCGCTGGCAGCGGCCTGATCCCGCCAGCTACCACACCGCTCGTTCGCTATGCATGCAACGGGCAATCAGGCGTAACGTTTGGCGCGCAGGTTGTTCTTCATGTCGCGCAGGCGCGGCTGCAGCGTCGCGCCGCCAATGCCCAGGGCCACGCACGTGGCCAGCACGTCGATGATCAACAGGTGCAGCAGGCGTGACACCATCGGGCTGTAGTTGTCGAAACCCTCCGGATGGTCGGCCGAGAGGTGGATATGGCCGGCGCTGGCCAGCGGCGAGCCAGTGGCGGTGATCACGATGGTGGTGGCGCCGTTCTTGCGCGCGATGTCGCAAGCGTCCATCAAGTCGCGTGTACGACCCGAGTTCGAAATCACCACGACGCAGTCACCAGGACCGAGCAGCGACGCACTCATCACCTGCATGTGGCCGTCGCTGTAGGCGATGGCATTTACGCCGAGGCGGAAGAACTTGTGTTGCGCGTCCTGTGCCACCACGCCCGAATTGCCCACACCAAAAAACTCGATGCGCCGTCCGACACGGTAGGTCTGCACCAGGGCTTTCGCCGCTTTCTCGAACGCGGCGGTACTGGCGTCGTTGCGGTATTTCAGAAACGCCGACACCGTGTTGTCGATCACCTTGACCATGATGTCGCCGGTCTTGTCGTCGACATCGACGCTGCGGTGGATGAACGGAACACCTTCGCTCACGCTTCCAGCCAGCTTGCGCTTGAAGTCGGTCAATCCGTCATAGCCGACACTGCGGCAAAACCGCACCACGGTGGGTTTGCTCACATGTGCCCGTTCGGCGAGGTCGCTGACCGGCATCGATGCAAAAGCGCGCGGGTCCTGCAGCACGAGCCGGGCCACCCGCTGCTCGGCTGGAGCGAGCGACGGCAGCGAGGCTTCGATGCGATCCAACACGCTAGGTCCCGTGTCCGGGTTGTATGCGCACGTTAAACCGGCTCAGGCTCATGATTCTTCGGCCCAGCAATAGCCGTCGCGCGCGATCATTGCGCTCGACGCACTCGGTCCCCAGGTTCCCGAGGCATACATGCGTGGACCCTGGCTGTCATTGGCCCAGTTGTCCAGTACCGGCTCGACCCAGCGCCAAGCCTCCTCCTGCTCGTCGCTGCGCACGAACAGGTTGAGGCGGCCGTCGATCACGTCGAGCAGCAATCGCTCGTAGGCGCCGACTCGCTCTGTGCCAAAACGTTTGTCGAAGTCCAGATCGAGTTGTACTGGCGCCAACGTCTGGCTGCTGCGCCGGTTGTTCTGGCCCTGCGCCAGCAGATGCAGCTCCAGCCCGTCGCGTGGCTGCAGGTTGATCACCAAGCGGTTGGCCGCGCCGATATGGGAGTTGAATATCGCGTGCGGTGTGGGGTGGAAGTTGACCACGATGCGTGCGTCGCGACTGGCCAGGCGCTTGCCGGTACGGATGTAAAACGGCACGCCGGCCCAACGCCAGTTGGAGATTTCGGTGCGCAGGGCAACAAAGGTTTCGGTGTTGCTGTGCGGATCGACTCCGGACTCGGTACGGTACGCGGCCATCGAGTTTCCGCTGATGCTGCCCGCCGCATACTGGCCGCGGATCGCATCACTGGCCAGCGATGCCGGCGTCCATGGTTTGAGCGAGCGCAGCACCTTGAGCTTTTCGTCGCGGATCGCGTCGGCATGGGAGTTGATGGGCGGCTCCATGCCGATGGCGCACAACAGTTGCAAGGCGTGGTTTTGCACCATGTCGCGCAAGGCTCCGGTGGTCTCATAAAAAGCGCCGCGTTTCTCGACACCGAGCTCTTCGGCGATGGTGATCTGGATGTTGGCAATGTGCTCGCGCCGCCACAGTGGCTCGAACAAGGCGTTGCCAAAACGCAGGGCAAACAGGTTCTGAACGGCTGGTTTTCCCAGGTAGTGGTCGATGCGAAACACCTGCTTCTCGGCAAAGATACCGCGTACGGTTGCATTGATGGCGCGATTTGAAGCCAGGTCGTGTCCCAGCGGTTTCTCGAGCACGACGCGGGTATTCGCCGTGTTCAGGCCGACTGTGGCAAGTTGCTCGCAGACGGTAATAAAGAGCCCTGGTGCCGTGGCCACATACATGACGACGCAGTCGGCGTTGCGCTCGCGCAGGCTGATTGCGAGGCGCGCATAGTCGTCCGGTTTGGACAGGTCCATGCGGATGAAGTCGAGCAGTGCGGCGAAGCGCGCAAACTCGTCTTCGCTGGGCCGTTTGGCCAGTTCGACCTTGTCGAAGCGCGACTGGATCAAGGCGCGGTATTGCTCAGGGCTGTGGTTGTCGCGCCCGACACCGATGATGCGCCCGCTTGCGGGCAACGTGCCATGGCGAAACGACTGGAACAAGGCAGGCATCAGCTTGCGCCAGGCAAGGTCGCCGGTTCCGCCAAACAGGACAAGGTCGAAGGACATGTTTCGTAAGAGTTTGAAAAGTTACAGGGTTTTCCATAATGAATGTAACTTTGTTTCATTGATAATTCAAGTGTGTCGACTGGTGCTGTTGTTTTTGCAGCCTCTGGTTTGGCCATCTTTTTTGGGGGCAGCATGAACCAGCTCGACGCGCTCAAACAGTTCACCACCGTCGTCGCCGACACTGGTGATTTCCGGCAACTGGCCCAGTTCCGGCCGCAGGACGCGACCACCAATCCATCGTTGATCCTGAAGGCAGTGCAGAAGGCCGAGTACCAGGGCCTGCTACAGGATACCGTGCGCAAACACCGGGGCGAGCCGCTGGACATGGTGATGGACCGGTTGCTGGTGCGTTTTGGCGGCGAGATTCTCTCGGTAATACCTGGTCGTGTATCCACCGAAGTTGACGCCCGTTTGAGCTTTGATACCAATGGCTCGATTACCCGCGCCGAACGCATCATTGCGTTGTACCAGGGCGAGGGCATTCATGTGGACCGCGTGTTGGTCAAGGTCGCCGCGACCTGGGAAGGCATTGCGGCGGCGGCGCGGCTCGAACAACGTGGCATCCATACCAACCTCACTTTGCTGTTTTCCTTCTGCCAGGCGGTCGCCTGTGGCCAGGCAAAGGTGCAACTGATTTCGCCCTTTGTGGGACGCATTTACGACTGGTACAAGAAGTCTGCCGGCGCGGCGTGGGATGAGGCCGCGAATGCTGGCGTAAACGATCCCGGCGTAAAGTCGGTGCGACAGATTTACAACCACTACAAGAAGTTTGGCATCAAGACGGAAATCATGGGCGCAAGTTTTCGCAATGTGGGCCAGATCCAGGCGCTCGCAGGTTGTGACTTGCTCACCATCAGCCCGGAGCTGCTGTCCGCCCTGGCAGCGTCGGAGCCGCCGCTGCCGCGCCTGCTGGAGCCCGAGGCGGCACGCAGCCTGGACCTGCCCGCAGTGAACTTTGACGAAGCCGGTTTTCGTTTTGCCTTGAACGAGGATGCGATGGCCAGCGACAAGTTGTCCGAGGGAATCCGCGCCTTCTGCGCCGACGCGCGCAAGCTCGACGCCTTGCTGCAAGCCGGTTGAGCGCGATGGGTGATCTGCCGGGGCTGCGCTTGCGCTGTGACCGCAGCAACGCGTGGCGCCTGTTGCGTACCTTGCACATGGCGCATGATGCCACCTTCGACCTGCGCAGTGCGTTTGCGCAAAATCCGGGACGCTTTGAAGCCTTCAGCCAGGAGGCGCCGTACGTCTTTGCCGATCTCTCGAAGAACCTTATCGACAGCACCATCGAGGACCAGTTGCTGGCGCTGGCGCGCGAGTGTGGCGTGGAGCAGCACCGCGACGCGATGTTTCAGGGCGCGCCGATCAACGAGACCGAGCAACGCGCGGTAAAACACTGGTTGTTGCGCAGCCCGGCAGCCGGTACCGATGCGCACGATCCGGACCTGGCGGCCGTGCATGCAGTCCTGGATGCGATGTTGGCGTTTGCTGAAAGCGTGCGCTCGCATGCTGCCATCACCGACGTGGTGAACATCGGCATCGGCGGCTCCGACCTCGGTCCACAAATGGCCGTGCTGGCGTTGGACGCGTTTGCCGACAGCGGCAAGCGACTGCATTTCGTGTCCAACGTGGACGGTCACGAACTCGCCGCAACACTGCGCGGCCTGAACCCAGGCAACACGCTGTTTCTGGTAGCTTCCAAGACCTTCACCACCACCGAGACCATGACCAACGCGCGCTCCGCGAAGGCCTGGTTTCTGGCCGGTGGCGGGACCGACGTGGCACGCCACTTTTGCGCGCTGACAACGAACGTGGAGGCGGCTGCGGCCTTCGGTATCCGCACCACTTTCGGTTTCTGGGATTGGGTGGGCGGCCGTTATTCGCTGTGGTCGGCCATCGGCCTGCCAATTGCGATTGCCATTGGTGGCCCCGGATTCCGCGCGTTTCTGGCCGGCGCGCACGCTATGGACTGCCACTTTCGCGCCGCGCCGCTGGAGCGCAATTTGCCGGTGCGCCTGGGCCTGCTGGATGTCTGGTACCGAAACTTCTGCGGCTTTCACAGCCGCAGCATCGCGCCCTACCACAGTGCCCTGCGCCGCTGGCCGGCCTATCTGCAGCAACTTGAGATGGAAAGTAATGGCAAGCGTGTCGACATGCAAGGAAACCCGCTCGGCTTTGACACGGCGCCGGTCCTGTGGGGCGAGCCCGGTACGAATGGCCAGCATGCTTATTTCCAGATGTTGCACCAGGGTACGGATGTGGTGCCGGTTGAATTTGTCGCAGTGCGCGATGCCAGCCACACCTTGCCGGGCCACCACGCAAACCTGCTCGCCAATGCACTGGCGCAGGCGCAGGCCTTGATGCTCGGGCGCAGCGACCCGGGTGGCCATCGCGACTTTCCGGGGAATCGCCCGAGCAGCTTTTTGTTGCTCGATGCACTTACGCCCGCCAGCCTGGGCGCGCTGATCGCGTTGCAGGAGCACCGGGTATTCGTCAGCGGCAGTTTATGGGGCATCAACAGCTTTGACCAGTGGGGGGTGGAACTGGGCAAGGTGCTGGCGCGCGACATCGAGCCGCGCCTGGCCAGCGGCGACACAACCGGGCTCGACCTGTCCACGGCCGGATTACTGCGCCGCCTGCGCCGCCAGGCCTGAAGACGGGCATGGTCGAGATCGGTCGCGAGCAGGCCCGCAACTTACAGCTCTCTGCCCAGGGCTTGCTGCACCCGGCGGCGCGAGCGGCCACTGCGGCGTCGTTACGCGCTTGTATCCGGCGTATGGCCTTGTTGCAGATCGACACCATTCACGTGGTCGCTCGTAGCCCCTACCTGGTGCTCTTTTCCCGCTTGGGCGCCTACCCGACGCATTGGCTGGAGCGCGCGCTTGAACGTGGCGAGGTGTTCGAGACCTGGGCCCATGAAGCCTGTTTTTCGCCGACGCAGGATCTGGCATTGCATCGCAGCTACAACCGCGGCGCACGCCGCCATTTGGGACTCGCCAGCGGGCGCGACGGTCAGGTACGCCAGGCCGAGCAGTTGCGGGAACTGCTACGCCACATCGATGCCAATGGCCCGGTGAAGTCATCCGATTTCGAGCGCCCAGCCGGTCAGCGTGGGGGTGGCTGGTGGGACTGGAAGGACGAGAAAGTCTGGCTGGAGGCACTGTTTGCGAATGGTGATTTGATGGTTTCGCGCCGCGACAACTTCCACCGCGTGTACGACCTTGCGCAACGCGTTTGCCCGCAGATCGCCGGAATGGAACTGCCCGACGCGGCGCAGGTGCACGCGAAGTTCACCGAACGCGCGGTCGCCGCACTGGGAGTGACGCAGGCGCGCTGGGTACACGACTACTTTCGGACCAAACCACGCTGCAAGGACGCCGATCTGCACGGTCTGGTAGACAGTGGCCGGGTGCAACAGGTGCGGGTCGAGGGATGGTCGGCTCCAGGCTACGTACACCGCAGCCACCAGCGCGCGCTGAGGCTGGCGCAGCGCGGTCAACTTGAGGCGACCCACACAACAGTCTTGTCGCCCTTTGACCCATTGGTATGGGACCGCGAACGCGCCTCGAAAATGTTTGATTTCGACTACCGCATCGAGTGTTACACCCCGCAAGCAAAACGGGTGTTCGGCTACTTCGTGCTGCCGGTGCTGCACCGTGGCCGGCTGCTGGCACGCCTGGACGCCAAGGCACACCGCGAACAGGCGGTGTTTGAAGTGAAAGCACTGTACCTCGAGCCTGGCGTACGGGCCGACGCGTTGCTGGTTCAAGCGCTGGCGAACGCCATCCAGCAATGCGCAACGTGGCATGCGACGGCGCTGGTGCGAATCACCTGGACATCGCCCTCCAAGCTTGCCGCGGCGCTGCGCAAGGCCTTGCGCGCCACTTCCCAACCCATTGCAAAGACATGACCACAAACATTGTTTTCGACTTTGGCGCAGTGCTGTTC
>JAJAZK010000131.1 GCA_026785765.1 Rhodoferax sp.
TATCTACCCCAACGGCAGCGCCGACGTGAACCAGTTCCAGGCCGCTGGCGGCCCGGGATTTGTGCTGCGCGAGTTGCTCGACGCCGGTTTCATGCACCCGGATGCCACCACCGTGCGGCCGGGCGGCTTGCGCGAGTTCACTGCGGTACCTGAGCAACAGGACCAGGGCCTGGGTTGGCGCGTGGTTGGCGAGTCCGGCGACCACTCGGTGTTACGCCGTGCAGCAGAGCCGTTTGGCGCCAGCGGCGGGCTCAAACTGCTGCAAGGTAACCTTGGGCGCAGCGTGATCAAGGTCTCGGCGGTTCCGGACGACCACCATGTGGTGCAGGCGCAGGCCCGCATTTTTGCATCCCAGGAAGCACTGCACGCAGCCTTCGACGCGGGCGAACTGGACCGCGATGTGGTGTGTGTGGTGCGCTGGCAGGGCCCGCGCGCCAACGGCATGCCCGAGTTGCACAAACTCACGCCACCGCTGGCGGTGTTGCAGGGCAGGGGCTTCAAGGTGGCGTTGGTCACCGACGGCCGTATGAGCGGGGCTTCGGGCAAGGTGCCTGCCGCGATCCACGTATCACCCGAGGCGGCCGCCGGTGGCCCATTGGCGCGTTTGCGCGACGGCGACATGGTGCGGCTGGACGCCGTGGCTGGCACGCTACAGGCGCTAATACCGGATGCGGAGTGGGCGCAGCGTGCCGTATTGCCGATGCCCGAAGCCTTGCAACAGGAGAATGCCTTTGGTCTGGGGCGGGAACTGTTCGCCGGCATGCGACGCAACGTCCTCGACGCGGAACAAGGAGCCTGCACATGGTTTTGAAGCCTTCGCTGACGGCGCTTCAGGTGATGCACGACGCGCCGGTGATTCCCGTGATCGTGTTAAGCGACGTAGCCCATGCCGTGCCCATGGCGCGGGCCTTGCTGGCCGGTGGCATCCGGATGCTGGAGGTGACTTTGCGCACGCCTCAGGCGCTGGAGTGCATGGCGGCGATCACGCGCGAGGTTCCGCAGGCTGTAGTCGGAGCGGGCACCGTTCGCACGGCAGCCGACGCGAAGGCCGCAATGGCAGCGGGCGCGCGGTTTGCTGTCAGCCCGGGTTATACGCCAATGCTGGGTCAGGCCTGCCGCGAACTGGGCCTGCCTTTACTGCCCGGGGTGGCGACGGGCAGCGAGATCATGCAGTGCCTGGAAGACGGCTTTACCGAGCTGAAGTTCTTCCCCGCGATGCAGGCCGGTGGCGTGGCAATGCTCAAGGCCTGGAGCGGGCCGTTTGCGGATGTGCGCTTTTGTCCGACCGGTGGCGTGACGCCAAACAACTCGGCCGAACTGCTGGCTTTGCCCAATGTGGTGTGTGTCGGGGGCTCGTGGCTGGTGCCGACAGACGCAGTGTCCCAGGGGGACTGGGCACGCGTCACGCAGCTCGCACTGGCGGCGCGTGCCTTGGGTTGAGCTTCGGACTGCGCTCGCTCACCGCGGCCCTGTCCCGGTACCACGGCCGTACGCCGCAATGGGTCGCACGCGCTGGCCTTGGGCACCGGGTCAGCCGTACTTCCAGAACGAGTAAATCGTCAGCAGCACGGCCCAGGCCAGCATGCCGTTGCGGATCGCCCGAGCCGGTATCCGGCGTATGAAGCGCACGGCGCCATAACCGCCCAGGCTGGAGCCGGCAAACATCGGCAATGCGTACCACCAGGCCACGTGACCCGAAGGCAGCAACACGATGCAGCCCGCCGCGCTGAGCGCGACCACCATCAGGTTTTTCTGTGCGTTGGCCATATGAATGGAGGTCTGACCGGCAATTGCCAGCGCCGCCAGCAGCACGATGCCGACACCAGCGCCAAAGTAGCCGCCATACACCATCAGCACGAACTCGAACGCCAGCAGCCAGCGCCGCGACGGCGTTTGTCCGGGTCTGCGCAATGCGTCCAGCCGGGTCTTGATCCATTCACCCAGCGCAAAGAACACGGTCGCAGTCAGGATCAGCCAGGGAACGGCTTTCTCAAACCGCGCCTCTCCGGTCCACAACAGCAACCCGCCGCCGAGCAGCCCGCCGGCAAATGACACCAGCAGATGGGCGCGAACGGCGCCGCGCATGGCGCGCAACTCGTCGCGGTAGGCTGCCAGCGCCATGAAATTGCCCGGCATCAGGGCGATCCAGTTGGTGATGTTGGCAGTCAGCGGTGGCAGCCCGGCGGCGATCAGCAGCGGGAAGGTGAGAAAACTTGATCCACCAGCGACCGCGGTGACCGCACCGGCCACGATGCCGCCGGCAAACAGGATCAGCAGCGTGGAGACTTCCAATCGGCGCCCGGATCAAAGTTTCAGCGCGTGCGGAGCGGTGGCTGCTGCCGCATGGTCATGACGGAACGCTCTACAGGTCCTTGACCAGGCGCAGCGCGTCGTAAATGGCGGCATGGGTGTTGCGCGCCGACACCGCGTCGCCGACGCGAAATAACTGGAAGCGGCCTTGCGGATTGTCCCTGCGGGCCTGGACATGTCCCGCGAGCAGCGCGGTGTAGTCGACTGCGCCCTGGTTCGATGCGAGCGGCTTCAGTTCGAAATACAGCTCGTCGAGTGGTCGCGTGCCATGGTTCACCACCACCTGGTCTACGCGGCGCTCCTTGCGCACACCACCGTAGTCGCTGCCGACGATGGCCAGCAGGCCGTCGCCGTCGCGCTGTACCGATTCGAGCCGGTAGGTGACGGTAAAGGTTACGTCGAGTTTTTGCAGGCTGCGCATGTAGGGCACGAGGTTCATGGCCATTACTTCGGGCGCGAAGGAACGATCCGGCGTCATGATCTCCACCTTTGCGCCGCTGTGTGCGATAACCTCGGCGGCCTGCAATGCGGGGTGGTCACCGGCGTCGTCGAACAGCAACACGTTGCGCCCGGGCTTTACGTCGCCCGAGAGGATGTCCCAGCTCGACACCACCAGTTCGTTGCCGGATTTCAGCACCTCGGTGTGCGGCAGACCGCCGGTGGCGACGATCACCACGTCGGGTGCTTCGGCCAAAACTGCCTGTGCGTCGGCCAGGAAGTTGAAGCGGAATGTCACCCCGCGTTCCTCACAACGTGCCATGCGCCAGTCGATGATGCTGATCATCTCGCGCCGGCGCGGGCTCTGCGCCGTCAGGCGGATCTGGCCGCCCGGCTTGGCTGCTGCTTCGAGCACCGTGACCGTATGGCCGCGCTCGGCAGCGACTCGTGCGGCCTCCAGACCACCCGGACCGGCACCGATCACCACGACTTTGCGTTTGATGGTTGCTGGGGCAATGTCCTGCGGCATCGTCAGCTCACGCCCGGTGGCCGGGTTGTGGATGCAATAGGCCTCGCCGCCCTGGTAGATGCGGTCGAGGCAGAAGTTTGCACCGACGCAAGGGCGGATGCTGTCTTCGCGCCCAGCCAGAATTTTGCGCACGATGTGTGGATCGGTCATGTGGGCGCGCGTCATGCCCACCATGTCCAGCTTGCCGGAGGCAATCGCGTGGCGCGCCGTAGTCACGTCCTGTATCTTGGCAGCGTGGAAGGTCGGGAAGCCAGTGGCTGCGCGGATGTCCCCGGCAAAATCCAGGTGCGGCGAGCTACGCATGCCCTGCACCGGGATCAGGTCGGTGAGTCCCGCATCGGTGTCGATATGGCCGCGCACCACATTGAGGAAATCGACCATGCCGCATTCCTTGAGGCGGCGCGAAATCTCCAGGCCATCCTTCGCCGTCAGGCCGCCGGGCAAGTCTTCGTCGCCGGTATAACGCACGCCGATGATGAAGTCCGGCCCGACGCGTTTGCGGATGGCGGCCAGCACCTCGAAGGTGAAGCGCAACCGGTTGTCCAGCGAACCACCGTAGGGCGGGTCGAGCGTGTTGGTCAGGGGCGACCAGAACTGGTCCATCAGATGGCCATAGGCCTGCAGCTCCAGGCCGTCCAGACCAGCGGCCTTGACGCGTTCGGCGGCGTCCGCATAGTCACCCAGGATGCGCTCGATGTCCCAGGTCTCCAGCCTTTTTGGGAATGCGCGGTGGGCCGCCTCGCGCTCGTGTGAGGGTGAGACAACCGTGAGCCAGTCGGCCTTGGACCAGCTGGTGCGTCGGCCGAGGTGCGTGAGCTGGATCATTACCGCGGCGCCATGTTCGTGGCAGGCGTCGGCCAGGTCCTTCAGCCAGGGCACCACGTCGTCGCGATAGGCCAGAACATTGTTGAACACCGGTGGGCTGTCGCGCGACACGGTGGCCGAACCGGCGGTCATGGTGAGTGCGATGCCTGCCTTGGCGCGTTCCACATGGTAGGCGCGGTAACGCGCCTTGGGCATGCCGTCTTCCGGATACGCCGGCTCATGCGACGTGGTCATGATGCGGTTGCGCAGCCGCAGGTGTTTGAGCTGGTAGGGCTGCAACAGGGGATCGTTGGCAAGTGACATGGCAGTGCTTTCTTCAATACCACTGGTCCGTCATGGACTCTTTCTTGCGGTTCATGAAGTCGAGGATGGACTCATGCACCGCCTCGTCCATTGGAGGCGGCTGGTACTCTGCGAGCGCGGCCTTCCAGCGTTTGTTGGCGCGTGTGGCGCTGTCGCTGCTACCGTCCTCGCTCCAGGTTTCGAAGGGCCGGTCGTCGGAGATGCTGGAGTCGTAAAACGCCGTCGTGTAGTTGGCCATGGTGTGCGCGCTGCCCAGAAAGTGGCTGCCCGGCGCGACTTCGCGAAAAGCGTCCATCGCCAGGCTGTTGTCATCCACGGTGACGCCACCCAGGTAGCTGTGCAGTGCGCCGCAGAAGTCGGCATCCATCATGAACTTCTCGTAGCTCATGGAGAGCAAGCCGTCCAGGAAACCGGCCGAATGCAGGATGAAGTTGGCGCCGCAATGCACCGCCGAAAGCATTGACATGACGCTTTCCTGCATCGCCTGTCCATCGGGCAGCTTGGACGTGGTGAACGAACCCGCACAGCGCAGCGGCAGGTTCAGGCGGCGCGCCAGTTGCCCGATCACCATCGAACCAATGGCTGGCTCTGGCGTGCCAAAGGTCGGGGAACCGGAGCGCAGCGACATGCTGGAGAGAAAATTGCCGTAGATCACCGGAGCGCCGGGACGCTCCAACTGCGTGATGGCGCAACCCACCATGGTTTCGGCGTGGGCCTGGGCGATCGCTCCGGCATTGGTGACCGGCCCCATCGCACCACCGAGGATGAAGGGCACGATCACTGCCGCCTGGTTGGCGCGGGCGTAGGCGCGCGCCGACTTGGTCATGGTGCCATCCCACAGCAGCGGAGAGTTGACGTTGACGTTGCCCAGGATGACGCAGTTCTTGTCCACGAAGTCGGCGCCGAACAGCAGGCGGCTCATGGCAATCGAGTCCTCGGCGCGCTCCTCGGAAGTGATTGAGCCCATGTACGCCTTGTCGGAGAAACGCATGTGGGCATAGACCATGTCCAGGTGCCGCTTGTTGACCGGGATGTCGGTAGGTTCACACACCGTCCCACCGGAATGGTGCAGCCAGGGGCAGGCGTAAGCCAGCTTGATGAAGTTCCCGAAGTCCTCCAACATTCCGTAACGTCGGCCACGGTCCAGATCCATCACAAAGGGTGAACCGTAGGCTGGCGCAAACACTACGCTGTTGCCACCGATCTGCACCGAACGCGCCGGGTTACGCGCATGCTGCGTGAAGTGGCTCGGTGCAGTCTTGAGTATCTCGTGCAGGTGGCCAGGCTCGAAACGCACCCGCATGCCGTCGACCGTGGCCCCCGCTTTGCGGAACATCGCCAGGCATTCGTCGTCGTCGCGGATGTCCAGGCCGATTTCGGCCAGGATGCGCTCCGAAGTTGCCTCGATCTTCTGCAGACTCTCCTCGCCCATGATGTCGTAGGTGGGAATCTTGCGCGTGATGTAAGCCGGCCCAAGGGGCTTGGCATTCGGGTCGCGCCGCTCGCGGCTGCCACGGCGGTGTCGCTTGGTATCAGTCTCACTCATGTTGGCGTTTCCCGGGTTCGAGCCGGATCAGGGCTGCAATGGAGCTATCCTATCCCACAGCCGTCCGGTCAAAAGTGAAGCAGAATCAATTGGCTGGATTGGGACAGTCACCATATCGGGTCACGCGCGATGCCGCAAACTTGCCACCTTTTTTCCGACCGTCCATGGCCCCGTTGCACACCCTCGAGCTGCAACTGGCCGGGCTCGGTTGCGTGGCCTGTATAGCGGCCGAACAGACTATCACCAAGTCGACGTGATGGCCGGCGGATGTTCTTTCCAAGTGCTGGGATGGCGTCGAGCAAACTGCGAGTGCTGCTCGTCAGACCTGACTATTGGCGGTCAACCGCGTGCGCTGCCGAAGATCTGCAGATAGGCCAGCCAGTGCTGAGCCATGCCATGCGTGCGTTGGAGCTTGAACTCGGCGTGGCGCTGTTCGGACGCCGACCCCGGACGGCTGGAGTAAGCTTTCGGGTTACACCAGACAAAACAGCAGCACTACAGCGTGTGCAGCGCGCTGCAGACAACCATCCTTGAGCAGAAAAACGCAACGTATGGCCACGGCAATCCCCTTCCCCGACGGCGGTTTCCGCTTCATTCGCGGCGTCTTTCCCTATTCCGCAGGCGTGGCAGCGCAGCCCGGTTTTGCGATCGAGCGCGTCCGCTTTCACCGCGTCGTGCCGCTGGCAGATGGCTTCGCTGCAATTGCCGCGTACCTGCAAGCGCTGGGCCGGCCGCTCACCGCACTATGCGGCTGTGAGTTGCGCTCACCGATGCAGTTCACCGACGTAGCGTTTGCCGCGTTCAATGCGGTATATGTCGCGACTCTCGAAGAATGGAAGCTGTTTCGCGACGGCATCAACGCGGTGGCGCGCAGCAACCTCGCGCCGGCCGTGCGCCCGCCCGCCGTGCCCGGCTTTCATGCGTTCTCTTACACAGTGCCACAAGCCGGGGCAACCCCGAGCTTCGTCATCGCCGGTAGCGGGGAAGTGCCCGAGGGCCGCGCCAACTATCGCGACCATATCGTCGCCAAGGGCGATACCTCGCCGCAAGGTTTACTGCAAAAAGCGCACTGGGTGCTGGGCGAGCAGGAGCGCCGCCTGACCGTGCTGGGTTTCGGCTGGCACGATGTGACGGCGACGCAGGTCTACACAGTGCACGACATTCACCCCTTCATGGCGAGCGAGCTGACAGCCCGCGGAGCAGATGCCGGCGGCATCCACTGGCACTATGTGCACCCGCCGATTGTCGATCTGGATTTCGAGATGGATTGCCGCGGCGTGATGCTTGAGCGCGTGCTGTGACGGCCGTCGTATCGAGCCCGACCCAATAACAGCAACAGAAAGAGACCTCAGCATGGCAAAACGCACAGACCAACCCGGTACAGACAAACCATCGACAGGCAAGCAATTCAACACGCTGCTGTTCGAAGTCTCCGGCCGCATCGCCACCATCACCCTGAACCGCCCCGAGCGCCTGAACGCGATCAACAGCGCGATGCCGGGCGAGATTCGCGCAGCAGTCGAGGCAGCGAATGCCGACGACCGCGTACACGTCATCGTGCTGCAAGGCGCGGGCAAGGCGTTTTGCGCCGGCTACGATTTGAAGGAGTACGCCGAGGGCGACAAGACCAACGTCTACACGCAAGCAATGCCGTGGGACCCGATGATTGACTACAAATTCATGAAGAAAAACACCGAAGACTTCATGAGTCTGTGGCATTCGTACAAGCCGACCATCGCGCGGGTGCACGGCTACGCGGCAGCCGGCGGCAGCGATATCGCCACCTGCTGCGACTTCATCGTGATGGAAGACAAAGCCCGCATTGGCTACATGCCGGTTCGGGTGTGGGGTTGCCCGACACCGGCGATGTGGGTCTATCGCCTGGGCGCGATGCGCGCCAAACGCATGATGCTCACAGGCGACTTGATCGACGGCAAGACCGCGTTTGAGTGGGGCTTGGCCACCGACGTAGCGTCTTTGCCCAAACTCGACGCCGCAGAGAAAAAACTCGCCGACCGGATTGCCGGGATTCCGAAAAACCAGTTGATGATGTTGAAGCTGGTGATCAATCAGGCGGTGGACAACATGGGCCTGGAGCAGACGCAAATGTTTGCCACGCTGTTTGACGGTATGACGCGCCACTCTCCCGAAGGGCTGTGGTTCAAACGGTATGCCGAGGAGTTCGGCTTTCCCGCCGCGGTGGAATGGCGTGACAGCGGCAGGCCGTTGCCAGAGCCAGGGCCGGGCGCCGTGTTGGGAAAAGCCGCAGACCAGTTCATGACGCCGCCGCCCAGCGGTGCACGCTCACAGTGGTCACGCGATGTCATGGGAAAGCGCGGCGAGAAGCCGTCCAGGCCGAAAGCGATAAAAGCCGCGAAGAAGAAGTAGCCGCGCTGCCGCGTCTGCAGTCCCGGCGATGGACCGACTCATGGTTGTGCAGCGCGCCAGTCGGGCGCCAGCGCCGGATGCGCCGACAAGTAGGCGCGCACCGCCGCGTCAACGGTGGCAAAGAAGGTCTCCTGGCCGAAATGGCTGAACAAACCGAAGCGCTTGAGCTTGTCCTTCACCGGACCCTTCATTTCGGCGAAGCAAAACTCCACACCTTCGTTCTGCAGCAGGTGGTCCAACTCGGCCAGCATGTCGGCGGCCGTGATGTCGATGCTGGTCACCGGCTCCGCCGCCACCACCATCCAGCGCACCGGTGTCGGTGCGCTGTCGATGGCTTGCAGCACGTGCTCCCGGAACAGTTCGGCATTGGCAAAGAACAGCGGCGCATCCCAGCGGAACAACACCAGCCCCGGCACGCGCAGCGCCTCGGGGTGCCGTTCGATGTCGTGAAAGCCGTCGATGCCTTGCACCTTGCCCAGCACCGCGGCGTGCGGGCGCCAGCCGTCCCACAGGAATTCGCCCACTGCAATCACCACCGCCAGTGCAATGCCCTGGATCGCACCCACCGTCAGCACTCCAAGCGTGCAGACGATCGACAACCAGAACTCCCA
>JAJAZK010000132.1 GCA_026785765.1 Rhodoferax sp.
CAATCAACAGTGTCAACTTAAATTGACGTATTTTTATATTTACAAACTTGGGGTTTTCCCTAGGTTCACTTTGTTGAAAAAGAATAAAACTTGGGCTACTGCTGCACAAAGGCGTCACCCATGCAAGCCCTTCAGTCTCCCAGCCGCCCCGGTTCACGTCGCGTCCACGGGGCTGCGGGCGTCAACTTGCGGCGCGCAGCCTGGCGTGCCCAAGTGCATAGCCCGGTGGTGGGAATTGCGGCCGATGAAGTAGGCGCTCTGGCCTTGGCTTGCCTTTCGGACACGCAATCGGCGATGGCAGTTGTGGATGACTGGACGAAGCGTGGTGTTGAGCTCGAAACGATCTACCTGCAAGGAATTGCTGGTGCCTGCCAGGTTTTTGGCCATTGGTGGCAGGAGGACCGGGTGGACTTTGCCAGTGTCACGTTGGCGAGTGCCACGATCCAGGCGCTGCTGTATGAGCTGAGCCCCTTGTTTCTGGAACATGCGAACGAGAACACCAATGGCTACAGCGTACTGTTACTTCGCTCCCCATCATCCCAGCACAGCATCGGCAGCTTCATGCTGGGAGAGTTTTTCAAGCGCTCAGGCTGGTCTGTCTCCAATCTGGTGGTTCAAAACGAATCACAAACCCAAAGCTTGGTGCAAAGCGAGTGGTTTGACGTAGTCGGTTATTCACTTTGCAGTGATGTTTGCCTGGAACTGGCGCAGTCTTTGTTCCCACATATTCGACGCCACTGTACTAACCGGGGCGTGCAAATTATGGTCGGCGGACCGCTGGTGTCGGCCAATCCTGCGATCGCCACCGAAATCGGGGCTCACCTGATCGGGGGCGATGCGCGGGAAGCACAACGGCTGGCGCTTCAGTATGTGGTGGCGCAGGGCCGTAACCGTTAAGGAGGCGGCAATGGCCACCGCTGCATCAGGCTTCGATCGCTGCGTGGGTCCGGTGTTTGCGGTAGGTCAATGGCAGCCCCGTAGCGTTGACTCGAAACCGTTAACCTGCATTAACCTTGCTCCATGAAAATAGGAACCTTGCCCGCCGACTCCCTGGCCATACTGATCAACGTTGTCTCCGACATCGCGATCATTCTGGACGAGGAGGGGGTGGTCGAGGATGTGTCCGTTCGCAAGACCGAATTGGCGACTTTGGGGTGCCAGAGCTGGATCGGCAAACCCTGGGCTGACACCGTCAACCCAGACAGCCGAGCCAAGATACAGGACATTCTTCACCCGGACAAGCCCCAGGACGAAGTGCGCTGGCGGCACATCAACCAGACATCCGCGCAGGGTGTGGATGTGGCCGTTCAGTACGCTGTGCTCCACCTGCAGGATCGTGGGAAGTTCCTGGCTATCGGACGCGACCTGGAGGCCATTGCGGTGCTACAACGCCGACTGGTGGAGACCCAGCAGTCCATGGAGCGCGACTACCTGCGTCTGCGCCATGTTGAAACCCGTTACCGCATGCTCTTTGATACCACCGCCGAAGCGGTCATGCTGGTGGACGGCGTGACCTACCGCGTGCTGGAGGCGAATGCGGGCGCACAGGCGTTTGCCAAAGACTCCAACCGGAAACTTATCGGTCGGGACCTTCAGGAATGCTTTGAGAGCCAGTACCGGGAGGAGATTCAATCCTTGCTGCGCATGGCCCATGCCACTGGCCGCATCGAAATGTGCCGCGCCCGGTTTGCCGGGGCTGCCAGTGATTGCACCGCCTCCGCCTCAGTGTTTCGCCAAGAGGGCGGACCGCAGTTTTTGGTGCGCCTGCTGCCCTTGGAGCCCGTGCTCAGTCCGTCGGCGTCGCGCACACAAACCTTGTTCAGTGAAGCCATTGAGCACTCGCCAGATGGTTTTGTCTTGACCGACAAGGCGGGGAAGATAAAGTCTGCCAATGCAGAGTTTCTCTCCATGCTGGGAGCCACGGCTCCATCCCAGGTCGTAGGCCAACCACTGGAAAACTGGTTGGTTCGGGGCGGCGTGGATTGGGGGGTCCTGCTGACCAACCTGCGGTCCCAATCCATTGTGCGGGAGTTCGCCACGGAACTGCGGTCCATGGCCGGTGGTGCTATGGCAGTGGAAATATCTGCCCTGGCACTGGCCAGCGACGAGACCCACTATGCCTTTTATATCAAAGACATGGTTCGCCGACGCGCGCTGGAGACGCCCGGAACCACCGGTATGGCAGGATCGGTCGCTGAACTGTCGCGGCTGGTGGGTCGCATGCCCATGAAAGACATCGTGGGCGAAACCATCGACATGATCGAAAAGATGTGCATCCAGTCGGCGCTGGGGCTTACCAACAACAACCGCGCCTCGGCGGCGGAGATGCTTGGTCTGTCGCGCCAAAGTCTATATGTAAAGCTGCGCCGCTTCGGCATGGTGAGCGAGGTTGAAGTCAGCAATTTAAATTGACACTATAAGTGTCAACTTCTATTGACAATCTGGATGGCCTGGTGAAAATGCCTTATGGCCTATCCACGGTTGTCCACCGTTGCAGAATTACTCAAGCCCATCACCTGGTTTCCTCCCATGTGGGCATTTGCCTGCGGTGCAGTTGCTTCCGGACAAAGCCTGGGAGACCATTGGTTCATCATCCTGATGGGGCTGATCTTGACCGGGCCCTTGGTGTGTGCAAGCAGCCAGGCGGTCAATGACTGGTTTGACCGCCATGTGGACGCAATCAACGAACCCAACCGACCTATTCCATCCGGGCGAATGCCAGGCCATTGGGGTCTTTACATCGCGATTTTCTGGAGCCTGCTCTCCCTAGCCTGGGCCTGGAGCCTGGGTGTTTGGGGATTCTGGGCCTGCGCGCTGGCCGTGGCGCTGTCTTGGGCATACAGCGCGCCACCTCTGCGACTCAAACAAAATGGCTGGTGGGGTAACGCCGCATGCGGACTCAGTTACGAGGGCCTGGCCTGGGTCACCGGGGGCGCCGTGCTGCTCGGCGGAGCGCTGCCGGTTCAAGAGTCCCTGCTGCTAGCACTGCTGTACAGCGTGGGCGCCCACGGCATCATGACCCTGAACGATTTCAAGGCCGTTCAGGGCGACGCCCAGATGGGGGTGCGCTCCCTGCCGGTGCAACTCGGTGTGGTCAAGGCTGCCCGCGTCGCCTGCGCCTTCATGGTCATACCGCAACTGCTGGTAGCGGTCCTGTTGCTGCAATGGATGCAGCCCTTCCATGCACTTGCCGTGTTTTTGCTCTGCGTCGGGCAATTTCCCCTGATGCAACGCTTCATTGCGCAGCCGGTTGAGAAGGCCCTGATGGTGAGCGCATTTGGAGTGCCGCTATTTGTTTCCGGAATGATGGTCAGCGCGTGGTCCTTGCGCTTGATGGCTGAGCCGATTTAACCAAACCTTACCAATGAACTATGGGGAGTTTCACCATGCTGCAATCGGAGTTTGATGTCGTCGTTGTGGGCGGCGGGCCGGCCGGTGCCACGGCGGCGAACGATCTGGCGACAGCCGGGTTTTCCGTGCTGCTGCTGGATCGCCAGGGGCGCACCAAGCCCTGTGGTGGCGCCATTCCGCCGCGCCTGATCAAAGATTTCCAGATACCCGACCATCTTTTGGTTGCCAAAGTCCGCTGCGCACGGATGGTTTCGCCCAAGAACAACCGGGTAGACATCCCCATCGACAACGGGTTTGTGGGGATGGTCAACCGCGACACGTTTGACGAATGGTTGCGTGAACGCGCAGCGCAACATGGAGCCAAACGGATTCGGGGATCGTTCGAAAAAGTCAACCGTGACGAGGACGGGGTCGCCCGCGTTCATTTCAGCGCTTCGGACACCCATGGCGACGGCGCAGCTATAAGTGTTCGTGCGCGTATGGTCATTGGCGCAGACGGCGCGCGCTCCGAAGTCGCCCGACAAAATATTGTTGGCGCAGAAAAGACAAAATACGTCTTTGCCTACCATGAAATCATCCGGGCGCCCGCGACGGCAGGCGCGCATGACCCGGACCGCTGCGACGTGTACTACCAGGGAACTATCTCGCCGGACTTTTATGGCTGGGTGTTTCCGCACGGCGACACAATCAGCGTGGGCACTGGCAGTGCCGACAAGGGCTTCTCGTTGCGCAGTTCAGTCGCCCGATTGCGCGAGGCGGCCGGGTTGGGTGCAACAGAAACCCTGCGCCGTGAAGGTGCTCCCATTCCGCTCAAGCCGCTTCCAAGGTGGGATAACGGGCGCGATGTGGTGGTGGCCGGGGATGCCGCAGGTGTTGTGGCTCCCGCGTCCGGGGAAGGGATTTATTACGCCATGGCCTGCGGGCGTATGGCCGCGGAGTCCGTAGAGCAGGCGTTGAAGACCGGTAATCCCCGTTGCCTCAAGCAGGCGCGCAAGCGCTTTCTCCGACAGCACGGTAAAGTTTTCTGGGTACTGGGCATCATGCAGTATTTCTGGTATCAGAACGACAAGCGCCGGGAGCGGTTCGTCAAGATTTGCGAGGACAAGGATGTGCAACGCCTGACCTTCGAGGCCTATATGAACAAAGAACTGGTGCGCCGCGATATCACCGCGCACATACGCATCTTCTTCAAGGATTTGGCCCATCTGTTTGGTCTGGCCAAAGCGTGAACCTGGCCCTGCCCTGTCTGTTATGGGTCTCGACGACCGGGCCGCTGAACTGGGCCACGGTCGAACTCAACGGCCGCTTCGGTTGACCCATTCGAGAATCAAATCGCAAGCGCCCACCGGGTCTTCTTCATGGGCCAGGTGACCCAAGCCCACAAGCGAGACGAGTTCGGCATGCGGCATGAGGGCACACGCCTGCTGTGCTAACACGCCAGGAATGGCCAGGTCGTTAGTGCCCACTTGCATGAAGACAGGGCCGCAAAGCTGCGGCAATCTCCTTGCCAGATTGTCCAGCTGCCACGATGCCATCATCCCCAGCACACCGTTGACATGGGCCGGGGCCTCCAACAATCGCTGGTAGAGGGCAATGCCGGATTCGTCAAGTCTGGAGCCGGTTCCCTCGATCAATCTTCGCGCCATTCCCGGCCTGGCCGCCTGCCTGGATAACCATTTGGCAGACCACGGGTTCAGCGCCATCAGTTTGGCAGCGGGCGGGAACAACCAATTGGCCAGTCCCGGAAGCGGCAGCCAGGCAGGATTGAGCCCGATCACGCAAGGCGTCGGTCGCGCGAGGTTGTCCAACACCAGCTGCGCAGCAATGGCAGCGCCCGCAGAGTGGCCCACAATGGCTGCGGGCCAGTGACCCAAGGTATCCAGCAGGTCACCGAGGCCCAAAGCGATACTCTCCAGCGACAATGCCCGGCTGCCCCGGGATGCGCTGAATGCGTGCCCCGGCAGGTCGGGGCAAACCACAGTGAAGAGCCGCGACAATACCGGCACCAGGTCGCGCCACGAATGCGTGGACGCACCCGTCCCGTGCAGCAGTAACAGGGTCGGCCCGGTACCCGCGATTTGCACATGCCAGCGTTGCCCGGGGGTTTGCACAAAGCGACTGGTGTTGGCGTGGGGCCAGGTCGATTGGCTGGCCTCCCAGTCCAGTGATGGATAGAACGATTCCCACATCTTCTATTGGCCGCTCCGGTGCAACACGCGAAGGTCGTCCACCACCGATGCCATACGCCGCGCATCCACATACGGCATAGGGAAGTACTGCGCGCCCATCGTGGCAGCCAGTTGTTGTGCCTGGGGGTCCGGTTGCTTGGACGTGTCAATCCACAAGGATGCGAATCCCTTGCCGCACCACTGCCCAGCCCAGGACTGCGCGTCTGCCTGTGCCTGGGCACGGCCTCCCACGCCCGACAGCGCCACATTGGCACGCCCGTCACTGAGCACCACCAGCATCGGAGTTGATCCATTGCGCTGGATAAGCCCGGCCTGCACAAGTGCCGATTGAATGCCAGAAGCCAGGGGAGTGCCACCACCTCCCGGCAGGCCGGCCAGCGCGCGTTTGGCGCGCACCAAAGACCGCGTGGGTGCCAGTAGCAGCTGTGCCTGCGTTCCGCGAAAGGCAATCACGCAGACACTGTCACGGCGGGCATACGACTGCTCCAGCAGCAGCTCCACCGCGCCCTTGGCTTCTGCCAGCCGCTGTTGTGCCGCAGACCCCGAGGCGTCCAGAGCGAAAATCAGGCAGGTAGGGCGACGCTGCTCGAACCGCCGCACATGGAAATCTTCTGCACGGATTGCAACCCGTGCGGCGCCCGACGGGGTGGTACGCAAACGCTGTTTGGGCGCAGCTGCGCGCAGCGTTGCCAGAAGGTGCAGCCGCTTACCGCCACCGGGCTTTCCAGGGCGGGGGGCCAAGGGCCTGCCGCGCTGCGTGCTGCGCGCAGCCTGTCCGTTGCTGCCCAGCGCAGACGGGTTGCGGGGTTGCACTTTGCCCATGAGCAAGCGGTCCAGCAATTTGGGGGGCAGGCTGGCCAACGCCGCAGCAAGCAACAACTCTTGCGGCGGTTGTCCGGCACTGCCTGCAATATCCTCTGACGGCTCCAGCTCTTTATCGGGTGGGGGCGGCTCCTGCGGGGGATCGGGCGCAGGTGGTGATTCATCAGCGCTCTCAGTCGGCGGTGGAGCGGCTTCTTGCTGCTGTGATTGGGGCATTCGCGTGGCACGCGGCCCCAGTACCAGCCGGGCCGCGACCCCCAGGTCGTCGTCGTCCAACGCGGCGCGGCCATTCAAGGCCGCATGCACGCAGGCCAGTCGCAGCGCCGCCTGGATGGAGCGCAGGCTGTCTACGCCGAGCGCGTAGGCGATCTCGCACAGCGTATTGATTTGCTCCGGCTCCGGTTGCAGGCTCTGCAGCCTGCGCCGAACGTCCGCCACTTCCGCGGGATCCAGCAACGCAATGGCGTCGGTGCAAGCTGCCCGGGCGACGTCGCGCAGGTCCAGCCAGAGTCCCAGGCGGTCCGCCAGCTTGGCGCAAAGGCCTGCCTCGTCTTCGTCCGACTCATCCAACGCCACCATGCCGAAGCGGCAGGCAAGCGGGCCGGACGCGTACCGCGGCAGCACCTGACCCTGGTCCTGGGCCTGGCACAACTGTGCGGCGAGCTGAGCGCCCAGGCGTTCCGCCATTGGCAGCACTACCACGCCGCCATCTGCTGCCGCCAGCAAGCCGCTCTGGTGCACGATGCGCCCCGTTTGCAGGGTGAGAGCCAAATCGATTCCTCCCAGCAAACGATCTTCGTCCACCTGGGCTGGAACTTTTTGCACATGAATACCGCTGCCGTTCAACTGCTGCAACCATGTGTCGCGCACCGGTCCATGGCCAGCGCGCAACCAGACCCCACCGAGACGGGCAGGATCCACCTGCAGCGCAAGAACTGCGAGTTGTGCATCAAGCCAGCGCGGATTGTCAGGCGCCGGCTCGGGCACGGTCATGCGGCAAGCACCTCGTCCATGGCACGCTGCACCCGCGCGCCAGAGCCGGTGTCATCCAGCGGGTTGCGCCGCAAGCGGTGGCGCAGCGCCAGTGGCGCCATGGCGCGCACGTGCGTAGCGTCAACCCGCGCGTGCCCTTGCAACGCAGCGTAGGCGCGGGTGGCGCGCAGCAGCGTCAGCTCGGCACGCAGTCCGTCCGTGCCGAGCTGATGGCACAGCCTGGCACACAGGAACACGGTGTCGTCGTCGACCTCAATCTCTGCCACCAGTTTGCGCGCCTTGACAATGCGCTGGCGCAACTTCTGGTTTTCCACCTCCCACTCATCACGAAACCCCTGCGGGTTGCGCTCAAAAGCGTCTCTGCGGCGCACCACCAACACGCGCAACGCCAAGTCCTGGGGGGTTTTGACTTCTACCGAGAGACCAAAGCGGTCCAGCAACTGCGGCCGCAATTCACCCTCTTCCGGATTGCCGCTGCCCACCAAGACAAAGCGCGCCGGGTGTCGAATACTCAAGCCCTCGCGCTCGACCAGGTTCTCGCCAGATGCCGCCACGTCGATCAGCAGATCCACGATATGGTCTTCGAGCAGGTTCACCTCGTCGATATACAGAAAGCCGCGATTGGCCTGTGCCAGCAGACCGGGCGCAAACTCCTTGACTCCCTGGGATAAGGCCTTTTCCAGGTCCAGAGCACCAACGACGCGGTCTTCGGTAGCGCCGAGCGGAAGATCCACCACCGGGACCGGACGGGTCAGGATGGCCAGCTTACCGGCCTTCTTTTCCCTGCATACAGGGCAAAGGGATTCGGGCTTGGAGGGGTCGCACCCATACGGGCAGCCCTTAACCACCTTGATTGGCGGCAGCAAGTCGGCAAGCGCCCGCACCGCTGTGGACTTTCCGGTGCCTCGATCACCGAGAACCAGGACACCGCCTACTGACAAGTCGACGGCAACGATCTGGATCGCCAGCACCATCTCTTCCTGGCCAACGATTGCTGAAAATGGAAACGTCAGGGCCATGCTTCTTCTTCAGCCTGTTGTCAAATAACATTAACGCGTCAAGAGCGTACTTCCTTCGCGGAGACCGGCTGGCGGCTTGCTGCGTTGGCTTCCCCAAGTCCGGGACTAAAACTGCCCAGACCGCTGGTGTAGTGTATGGCGTCAGCACTCAAACCCTACGAGTACGAACTTAAGAGGCAACTCTGGCCGTACGCAACCTGCGGTCGCGCCCCGCTGTTTCCCATAGAGGGCGCTGTGACAATTACCTTAGATCCATCAGCACTACAATTTCCTGATGATGTGTATATATTAGTTGACAATTTTAGATGTCACATTAAAAATACACCTATTGCTCCAACTAGGTTCTGCGAATCAAGCTACCTGACGCCGTCAAGGAAGACACGTAATGAATAAGACACTCGGCATTTGTGGACTCGTGATTACTCTTTCGGCCCTGCTTGCGGGGTGCGAGCGGCCCCCCATCATCGCTGTGCAGGGTGGACCCCGGGGTACCGCGATGGAGCAGATCTACAACCCGCGCACGCTGGCCAAGCAAGCCTCGCTCAACGTTGTGCCAGAGTCTAGCCCTCCCGTGCCCGTACAGGCCGACGGCCCCACTGCTGGCAAAACCTATCAAAACGTCAAAGTGCTGGGAGACCTGAGTCTGGGGGAATTCGCTCGCACCATGGTAGCCTTGACGGCATGGGTGTCACCACAACAGGGTTGCAACTACTGCCACGTCGAAGGCAACTTCGCAGACGAATCCAAATACACCTACGTCGTTTCCCGGCGCATGCTGCAAATGACACAGCACCTCAACGGCGAATGGCAGCAGCACGTTGCTAGTACCGGCGTCACCTGCTACACCTGCCACCGGGGCAACCCGGTGCCGCAGAACGTCTGGTACGACCCCAAGAAGTCGCGGCTTGACACTGCAGCGATGGGCGGCATGCCGGGCATGAATCAGCCTGCCGCGTCCGTCGGGCTGAGCTCGCTGCCCAGCGATCCTTTTACCGACTACCTGCTCAATGACAAGCCGATTCGCGTCAACGGCCCGGTTCCCATGGCTGGCAAGGGAGCTACAGCCAACCGCCATTCGACCAAGCAAGCCGAATACACCTACGGCCTGATGGTGCACATGTCTTCGTCGCTGGGCGTGAACTGCACGTATTGCCACAACACACAGTCTTTCCAGGACTGGAGCATCTCCCCGCCGCAGCGCACCACAGCCTACTACGGCATCCGCATGGCCCGGGACCTGAACCAGTCCTACCTCAATGCGGAACCACTGACATCGGTGTTTCCGGCCAATCGCCGCGGCCCGAACGGCGACATCGCCAAGGTGAACTGCACGACTTGCCACCAGGGTGCCTTCAAGCCGCTGTATGGTGCCAAGATGGCTCAGGACTACCCAGCTATGCTGCCGAGCGACAAGCGCAAAGATCCGAATGCTGCCGCCGCGCTGCCGGCAGCTGCCGCATCTGCAACGCCAACCGCCAACGCGCCCCAGGCAGCGGCCCCCAAAGTCGGCGGTTGACAGACGCGCCAACGAAGCCCCAAGAAAAAGCCGACCAACCGGTCGGCTTTTTGTTTTCTGCGCTGCCGGTTAAAGCTGCGCAAACAAACCGTGCGCAGCGACTAGGCCCG
This sequence comes from Rhodoferax sp., assembly GCA_026785765.1. Classification (GTDB taxonomy): domain Bacteria; phylum Pseudomonadota; class Gammaproteobacteria; order Burkholderiales; family Burkholderiaceae_C; genus CAISIP01. The sequence continues at coordinate 10,001 of JAJAZK010000132.1, forward strand.
CAGCAACGACGCTCCCAGCACCACCGCCTGCGCTGCGTCGATTGATATTCCGTCGGCACCCAGACTCTGCGCGGTTACGGAGTTGGACAAGAATGCAGGCCCGCCCAGCAACACCGACAGCCCCGGGTTGCGCGACGCAGAACGCAGCCGGTCGATCAACAGGGGCAGTGCAGCGATTTGTTCTGTCAACCCTACGGACAGCCCGACCAAATCGAACCATTCATTCTTGACGGCGTGGTCAAGCTCCAATGGGCTGTTTGCAATCTCCACCACCACTTGCCAGCCATTCTTGCGGAAAAATTCCGACACGATAGCCAGCCCCAAAATATGCTGGGAACCTGGGGCACAGGCAAGCATGACCCTGCGAACCGCTCCCGCGTGTTGCGGGCCATCCTGGTATTCATACCCCAGTTGGTGGGTGATTTGGTGCATCCGCATCAGCCCCAACGTCACCTGGGTAAAGTCGACCAAATCCTGCTCCCACAACAAGCCCAGATGACGCGCTGCAGGCGCCATCAAATGAATAAATACGTTGTCGTTTCCAACGTCAGCGTCCAGCACTTCACGCACAAACGTCAACGCAGATTTTTCATCGTTTGCGATACACAACCGGGCAAATTGATCAATGTCCTGTTCAGTAGGTTGGTAAGCCGCGTTGAACTCCTGTTCGTTGGACGCAGCTCCCGCAGGGTGAGCTTGCAACAACCTTGGGATGATTTGCGACTCAATCACCTCCAGCAGTGATGCTTTGCAACGCTCGGATTCCAGTGTTGGCTCCTTCGTTTCCGCGAACTTCCTTTGTGCTGACTGCACGCTAGAGGAATGCAAGCCTGACCTTAGAACCGGATCTCCCGGCCGACCCTGACTATTGTTATGGGAAAACAGATTGCCTTTTGCCAGGTTCATTTTGTCTCCAAGTGGCTTCGGTTGCCGCTGTCAAGTAACTGCTTTGTAACTCGCCGGGGAATCCTAGCATCGCGCCCTTGCACCTGGAGGGTTTTTTTGCTCATGGTTAACCCCATGGATGCAGTGCAACATGAAGTGCGCCCAGAGCAGTCCGTCTCAAAAAGTACACGATGCTGCAACCATAATTGTCAACTTAACGTTACATGTGTTAATGTACGAATATATTTACTCAATTCCCGATTGTTATGGCTGTTTGGGCTCTTGGACTTAACCATGCGACCGCACCAGTGGATGTACGCAGTAAGTTTGCGTTTGGCGCAGAGCAGTTGGGCTCAGCCTTGACCGAACTGCGACGCAGTTTGGTGGGGGATGTCGAGGCCGCCATCCTGTCGACCTGCAATCGAACCGAGTTGTATTGCGCGGGCAGCCACCACCAGATGGCCCGGACACTCACGTGGCTCTCGGAAATCGGCCGGGTTTCTGCAGATACATTGCGCAATCATTCGTATGGTCTGCTGGACGTACAGGCTGCGCGTCACGCATTCAGGGTCGCCAGTGGACTGGACTCCATGGTTCTGGGCGAACCGCAAATTCTGGGTCAGATGAAAAACGCAGTGCGCGCTGCTGCGACTACGGGTGCTCTGGGACCGACGCTCAACCAGCTCTTCCAGCGTTCGTTTTCAGTGGCAAAAGAGGTTCGCACTTCGACAGATATCGGAGCTCAGTCGATCAGTCTGGCCGCTGCCGCGGTGCGCCTGTCCGGGCAGTTGTTTGAAGACCTGAGCGAGACTTCTGTGCTGCTGGTGGGTGCCGGGGAAATGATTGATCTTTGCGCTGCACACTTTGCTGCAAAAAACCCCAAAGCCATCACCATCGCCAACCGCACGGAGCAGCGCGGCGAAAGTCTGGCACAAAAGTACGGAGGGCAGGCCATGGCACTGGCCAGGTTGCCCGAGCGCCTGCACGAATTCGACATCGTAGTGAGTTGTACCGCCAGCACGTTGCCGCTGATTGGTCTTGGTGCGGTGGAAAGCGCAATCAAAAAACGCAAAAAGCGACCCATGTTCATGTTGGACCTCGCGGTTCCGCGTGACATAGAGCCCCAGGTCAAGCAGCTCCCGGACGTCTACCTGTACACGGTCGATGACCTGCGCGGGATCGTCCAGAAAGGGCAGGCACATCGGCAAGCCGCAGTGACCCACGCCGAAACCATCATCGATTCCGGCGTACAGAATTTTGTCCAGTGGATGGACGGTCGCAGTCACGTAGGCCTGATCCAGCAAATCCAGACGCGCACCGACAGTTGGCGGCACGCAGAGATCGCACGTGCGCAAAAACTGCTGGTCAAGGGTCAGTCTATGGACGAGGTGCTGGAGTCACTCTCTCGAGGCCTGGTCAACAAGCTGATGCATGGTGCGATGGGTGAATTGCACGCCGCCCAGCCCGAGGACAGAGACCGCGTTGCAGCCACGCTTCAGAAAATGTTCCTGAGCGCAAAGTGCCCGCACGAAGCGGAGACGAAGCACGCCTTGCAATGATCGTCTCGCCGATCTGGCTTCAAAAGCAACTTGAATTCGTTGCAAGGACAACGGTCAGGCGCGCTGTCGGGGCATGTACCAACCTGCAAGCCTTGGCAGATTCCCAGAACTCATCCAGGCAGTCTTACGCACAGACTGCTGAGCTCCCATAGTTCCCTCGCCAGAACTTCATTACTGGCCTTGAGGGACAACGCCTGGGAGAACGGCTGGCGCCCTTCCTTTTGCCGATTTCCCCAACTCCAGTGCACACCCGAGTCGGCAAACCCCGGGTCGGCCACCACCTGCGCAACCCGATCCCCGGCAAGTTCCTGGGTGACGTAGCCTTTGGTAATATTTTTCTGAAACCAGGGAAAGATAGTGCGGAATAACGCCGGCGTATCACGGAACAAGGCGGTATCTGCCACACATCCAGGGTAGAGCGTGTTGAACACGATGGCCGTGCTCGCGTGAAAGCGACGATGGAACTCGCGGCTTGTCACCATGTTGCACAACTTGCTGTCTTTATAGGCTTTACCGGGCTTGAACGGTTTTCCATCCAGCATTGCAACTGGGTCCAGAAAGCCCGCCTTGAGCCCCTGGAGCGTCCCCAAGTCTGCCGGAGCAGGAATAGGCACCTTCCCGCCAAACTCTTCCGAGTTGGCGGTGACTGTACCCAGCGTGACCAAACGTGGTGCGGGTGAACCCGGTCTGCCTGCAGCACGCTCCAGGTCCGGGAGCAGGAGACGGCTGAGCAGGAAATGCCCCAGGTGGTTGGTCGCCACACTGATCTCGTACCCCTCCGGTGAGCGGCCCGGCGTCGTGAGCCGGGGCAGGTACACCGCTGCGTTGCAGACCAGCGCTTGCAGCGGTAGCGCTGTTTCCTGAAATGCCCGCACAAACCCGCGCACACTGTCCTGTGCACCCAAATCCAGCGCCAGGTGTGTGAGACTGCCGCGGTCCAGGCCCAGGGAATCGGCAGCAGCGCGCGCCTTCGCAGTGTCGCGGCAAGCTGCCACCACGTGCCACCCCCGCGCAACCAGTGCGCTGGCCGCATGGAGACCTACCCCGGAGGAGGCTCCCGTGATGATGACAACGGGGCGATGGCTGGTATTCATCGAATTGGCTCCAAAAGGAAATCACGCACGGCTGGCAACGTGCGCTCGGCGGCTTCCTCCTGCGGGAGGTGCCCGATACCCGGCCACGTGACAAGGCGTGCATTGGGCAAGGCCTTCAGGTAGTCTTGCGCATTGGCAGGCGGAATCATCGCGTCCATCTCACCCCAACCAAGCAGCGTCGGTATTTGAATAGTTCGCAAGAGCGGGACCGGGTCCACCAGAACCGTTTGCTCCATACGCTGCAACATGGCCTGGCGGGCGCCCGGCGCGCGCAGCAGGTCAAAGTAGCGCTGCAAGAGCGCATCGGTCATGGCCGTGGGTTGGGCGTAGGCAGGCTCCAGGTTCATGCGCAGCATCCACTGGGGCAGCGTCCAACGCATCAACTGCATTACGGCAGGAACGCCAGGCGCGACACCGTAGGCAAACCCGGGGCTGGCAAATCCATCAGGTGCCAGCAACACCAGCTTGTCAACACGTGACGGGTGCCTGGCGGCCAGGGTCCAGGCGATTCGCCCTCCCATGGAATGCCCCACGACGTGGGCGCGCTGGATTCCCAATGCGTCCAACACCCCCAGCAGCAACTGCAGGCTTCGAGTGTCACTGTAGTTTGCAGTCGGGTCCGGTGGGCTCAGGCCGCTGCCTGGAAAATCCAACCGGATAACGCGAAAGTCCCGCTCCAGGGCCGTCGCCCAAGGTTCCCAGGTATGTAAGCTCGCGCCAAAGCCATGCAGCAAAACTACAGCCGGTTTGTCCACCGGGCCCGTGACGCGCACATGCAGGAATGCACCCAGCACTTCCAGGTGATCCGCAGGGCTGCGCCGATACCGCTGCTCCAGCAGCGCACGGTCCAAATCAGGCGTCCATAAAGCCCAGCCCAGAATAATGCAAACAAGCGCAAACACTGCCAGCCACTTCATCCCGAAGCGCTTTTCAAGGCTGCCGCCGTCTGACCCGGAGACTGGCAGGCAGACTGCACAAGCCCATTGGGCTGTACCAAAGTCCAGACATAGGCAGGCACCATGGATTTGATGCGCGCAGGTTTTTCGCGGCGCAGATGAATAATGGTCTTGATCGCCTTCATCTCTACCCAGGCGCGCGCAAACAAATGAAGTCCATCGCCTTGAAGGGAATTGCGGCTATGAGCATGCGCCTGGGCTTCAAGCCGTGGGTAGTCCGACGCGATGAACTGGCACGCAAGTGCAGCGCCCGGGATCGCTGGAACGCGAGCTACCGCAGCCCGTGCACAAGTCCCGATGAAGCGCGGGTCCCGTCAATGGGGCCCCCACATGGGCAACGCTGCAGTCGTGGGAAAAGGGCGGTTGTAACAACAAAACAAGTCTTTGGTTGTACGAATAATAGCCGCACAGAACAACCAGATGCGTTTGCAGGTGTGACCTGTTGCGACCAATCAGCCCATGCGGTTCATGTGCTGGTACTGCTGCGCGCGGTTTTGATTGAATTGGTGCGGCTGGCGGGGATCGAACCCACGACCCTTGGCTTCGGAGGCCAATACTCTATCCACTGAGCTACAGCCGCTGCTGTGAGGAGTCTTATTGTAGGAGGTTTGCAACAGGCCCCCCGCTATACTCTGCGGTTGATTGAGACGCGCAAGACCATTGAGGACACCATGAGCGACACCAGCCACCAAGAAGAACACACGGGCCCGATCAAGACCCCGAAGCAGCTGTTGTTCACGGTGTTTCTGTCGTTTGTAGTACCGGTCATCATCATCATCGGACTGGTGTACTACGTCACGTCCGCCAACAAGCCTGCCGCGGGCAGCGTCAACATGGAACAGACCATCGCGCAGCGCATCCAAAAAGTCGGCACAGTGGAAATCCGGGATGCCAACCGCGAACTCAAATCGGGCGAAGATGTCTACAAGGCGCAGTGCACTGCCTGCCATACGTCTGGCGCAGCCGGCGCCCCCAAGTTCGGCGACGCGGTGGCCTGGGCACCGCGGATTGCCACCGGTCTGGAAGCCCTGGTGAACTCGTCACTCAAAGGTAAAGGCGCCATGGGCGCGCAAGGTGGTGGCGATTTTGAAGACCTGGAGATCGCTCGCGCCGTGGTCTACATGGCCAACGCCAGCGGCGCCAAGTTTGAAGCGCCGAAACCGCCGGCCCCTGCAGCCTCCGCTTCCAACTAGGGCCTTGGGCTGCAGAAATCCGGGCCCGCGCTTCTAAGCGCAGCGGTCGGCGTTGCGCGCTTGCGGGCTCTTGACGAAACCAAAACGCTCCGGCAGTTCTGCTGCCTCGCAAGGCTGCGGCACCCACAGCCCGGCTTCGATTGCACCGGCGGCACACACCATGTCCTGGGTATGCACCAGGCCCAAGCCCAGGTCCACATCCAGGTAGACCCGCCCGGCCTCATCCACCAGGCAGCGCTGCACGCGGACGGCGAGGCCCGAGTGGGTAGTCACTGAAAAATCGGTGGCCGCAACCCGCACCACCCATGGCGTCGCCTCGAGTTCCACATACACC
>JAJAZK010000133.1 GCA_026785765.1 Rhodoferax sp.
AGTCGGGCTGGTTCGTCGAGAGCCTGCTGACGCAGACGCTGGTGGTACACATGCTGCGCACACCCAAGCTGCCGTTCGTCCAGAGCCACGCGGCAGCGCCGCTGATGGCGATGACGTTGGCCATCATGGCCATCGGCCTGTGGCTGCCGCTGGGGCCGCTTGCCAGCTACTTCAAGCTGCAGGCCTTGCCGCTTCCCTACTACGGCTGGCTGGCGGCGATCCTGTTGGGCTACTGTGCACTTACCACGCTGATGAAGCGTGTCTATATCCGGCGCTATGGGTGGCAATGACTTCTGGCAGGCTGAAAAAGTGAGCTGCGTGGGCCGTGGGGAAGTCATGCGGCGCACGTCGGTGCCTTGATTTTTGACATCAGTCGGTCTGCGCGGCGGCTGACGTCGGCGGGCATGTCGCCGCCAGGGCAGCCGTCTTGACAAACGTGGCAGGCGGGAGGCCGCCAGTGGATCTCGGCGGCGCGCAGGCCCTCACAGTCGCGCTAGTCCCACTTGCCCAGCTTCGGCTCAATTTGCGCCGCCTCCCGGGTGAACGGGGACCGCGACGGCGAGCGCGTCCTCAACCTGCTTGAGCCAGACGAACGTGAGCTGCGTCCGTGCATCCGCAGGAATGTCCTCCAGGTCGCGCTCGTTGCGGGCCGGCAACATGACCGTCGTGATGCCGGCACGCAGCGCGGCGAGTACCTTTTCCTTGACGCCTCCGATTGGCAATACCAGCCCGCGCAGGCTGATTTCGCCGGTCATCGCGACGTCGCTGCGCACTGGCCGCCCGGTCAGCAGCGAGGTCAGCGCGACGAACATCGCGACCCCCGCACTCGGGCCGTCCTTGGGCGTGGCGCCCGCCGGGACGTGGATGTGAATATCCGACTTTTCCAGCGTCTTGGTTGCTATTCCCAGCGTCGCGGCACGCGCCTTGATGAGCGACAGCGCCGCTTGCGCGCTCTCCTTCATCACGTCGCCGAGCTGCCCGGTCAGGATGAGGCGACCCGTGCCCGGGGAACGTGAGGCCTCAATGAACAGGATGTCTCCGCCCACCGGCGTCCATGCCAGGCCGGTCGCCACGCCGGGAAGGTCGCTGCCCATCGCGACATCCGCATCAAATTTGATGGGCCCGAGGATCGCGGCAAGGTCTGTCGCTTCTATGCTCAGGGCTTGAACCTGGCCCTCGGCGATGCGTACGGCGGCGTTGCGAAACACGCTGCCAATCGCGCGCTCCAGGTTGCGCACCCCAGCCTCGCGGGTGTAGTCCAGGGTGATCGCCATCAGCGCCGCGTCGCTGATCTGGCAGCGCTCGGCGTCGAGACCGGTCGCCACCAGTTGGCGCGCGCCGAGGAAACGGCGGGCGATCTGCAGCTTTTCCTGCGCGGTGTAGCCAGCCAGGTGGATGATCTCCATGCGGTCGCGCAAGGGGCCGGGGATGGTATCGAGCACGTTCGCCGTGCACAGGAACATCACCCGCGAAAGGTCGAACGGCAGCGCCAGGTAGGTGTCGCGAAAGGTGGCGTTCTGCTCCGGGTCGAGCACTTCGAGCAATGCCGACGCGGGGTCTCCGTGGAAGCCACCCGCGCCGAGCTTGTCGATCTCGTCGAGCATCATGACGCTGCTGGCCGTGCCCACCTTGCGCAGATTCTGGATGATGTTGCCGGGCAATGCGCCGACGTAGGTGCGGCGGTGCCCGCGGATCTCCGCTTCGTCATGGACCCCGCCCAGGCTGACGCGAACGAACTTGCGGCCAGTCGCTTTGGCGATGCTTTGTCCGAGTGATGTCTTGCCTACACCCGGCGGCCCTACGAAGCACAGGATCGGGCTGCGCCCCGCAGGATTGAGCTTGCGCACCGCGAGGTACTCGAGGATGCGCTTCTTGACCTTCTCCAGCCCGAAATGGTCCTCGTCGAGGATACGCCGTGCTTCGGCGATGTCGATGGCGGGCTCAGGCTCGCGGGTCCAGGGCAGTTCGACCAGCCATTCGAGGTAACTGCGCACGGTGGACGATTCCCCGGAGGCGTCCGACATGCGAGCCAGGCGCTTGAGTTCCTTGCGTGCCACCTTGTCCACCTCGGCCGGCATGTGGGCTTCGGTGATGGCTTTTTCGAGTTCGTCGATTTCCGCCGTAGTGTCATCGCCTTCCCCCAACTCTTTCTGGATCGTACGAATCTGCTCCCGCAGCAGGTGCTTGCGGTTCAGATCGCCGATGGATTCCTGCGTGCGCTGCGTGACGTCGCGGGTAACTTTCAGCACCTGGATACGGCGCGCCAGTACTTCCAGCAATTTGTCCAAGCGTGCCTTGAGGTCGATGGTCTCGAGCAAGGACTGTTTCTCCTGCGGGCTGCTGTCGAGCAGGCTGCCGATCACGTCGGCCAGTTGCGCCGGGTCGTCGATGCCCAACAGCCCGGCGGCCATCTCGGGCGGCGCATGGGGCAACAGTTGCAGGGTTTCGAGGGCGCTTTGCTTGAGCGCGCGGCCGCGGCCCTCGATATCGGGATCCACCGCTTCGGGTTCGTCGATGTATTGCACACGTGCCACGGCAAAAGGGTAACCCTCGAGGAATTCGGTGACTCGAAAGCGGCGCAGCCCTCGTACGATCGCTTGATGGGTGCCATCCGGGCCGGCCAGATACCGCAACACGGCAGCGCTTGAGCCCACCTGGTGAACGTCGTTGGGCCCTGGCTCGGACACATCGGGCTTGTTTTGCAGCAGTACGCCGATCGGCTGATCCAGTCGCAGCGCTTCCTGCAACGCTGCCTGCGAACGGGTACGGCTGATGGTCAGCGGGACAATGGTTCCGGGAAACATCACCATGTTGCGCACGGGAAGAATGATCAGCGCGTCTTCCGGGATGGTGCGCGCAGCCTGCGGCGGCAATGCATCAGCGTCGAGCGCGTTTAACGGGGCGACAGGTTCCACCAGCAGCGCCTGGCTGACACCGGTTTCGGCTTGCGCGCTCATCGCCGGCCCTGCTGGAGTTTGATCAGGCGCAAGATCAGGCAGCCGTCAAGCAACTCAGGCGGGTCAAGTTGCAGGCGTCCCGCCGGAAGGAGAATGTGCCGCTCGAACCGGCCATGGGGAATCTCCAGTTGGCGAACCACATGGCCTGGGCCTACAAGAGGCAGCGGCCGTGAACCGCGCACGATCAGGACCCCCGGCTCACTCACGATCTGCATCCGTTCGGCGGTAACACCGGGCATCGCAATCATGACGACGATCTCGTGCTCGTCCTCGAAGACGTCCGCCGGCGGTTCCCATGCCACGGGCATGCTGCGCGAAGGAGCAGGGCGGAAGAACTGGCGCTGGAGCCTTTCCGCCTGTAGAGCGAGATCGCAGGCCTGTGCCCACATCGAGAGGGCCGGGTCATTTTGGTTGGACATGATTCCAGCTTCGATCAGGGTCCGGGATTACAGGAAACATCGGGCCAAAGTCGGCGCTGCGCAACCCGGGATTCCTGGCACCAAGTTCCTCTTCCAGACCCTCGATCTGGCCCAGGAGCATCATCGCCAGCGCGAAACCGTGGTCGTCCAATGCCAAATCCCGGCGCAAATGGTCTGCCCGTTGCAATGTCATGACGCAATCCAGACTGAAGCTCCAGGGTTCGCCGTCCGGCATTGCGGGTGAAAGCACGCCGTGATCGACCAGACCCCTCAAGTCGATGATGCCGACTCCCGACAACTGGGCGACTTGCTCTATCGAAAGCTTTACGGCGGTGGAGTCTGTATTCATTTCGGCGCAGCTGCGTGGTGTACGGGAGCACGGGAAACCGATGGACAAGAGTTTGGACAATAGTCGGGGCAACCGCTGCCGTCGGTGCGGTAGCCGACATAGCGCCACCAAAATTGCACCTTCCGGGCAAGGGTTCGGGGGCGCGTGGCTTGGCCACAGCGGTGATGGCAAGGCCGATCAAAGCTTGGCCGACTGCTGCTAAGCTACCGAGTCCGAATGCTCGCTTGTTGACTTCACGGTCCGCGACCATTCGCAGCGGCGTCTATCTGATTTCAGGAGAACCAATATGAAGCTTTTTTACCATCCCGCATCGACCACCAGCCGCACCATCATGCTGTTTGCCGCTGAGAGCGGCATCGCGCTGGACATGCAGGTCGTGGACCTGTTCACCGGTGAGCACTACCAGCCGCCGTTTGTCGGACTCAACCCGAACCGGCTGGTGCCGTTGCTGGAGGATGGAGACTTCCGGTTGACAGAATGCTCGGCAATCCTGAAGTACCTCGCCGAAAAGGTCAATTCGTCGCTGTACCCCAACGACGCGCAACACCGCGCCCGGGTCAACGAGCGCATGGATTGGGTGAACACCCAGTTGTCGCGCGACCTGGTGTACGGCGTGGTGTACCCGCAGATCTTTCCAGCGCACAAGCGCCCCAGCGCCGAAGTGCAGGATGCCACGCTGCAATGGGGCAAGGAACGCGCCGCGGGCTGGTTGCAGGTGCTCAACGACCACTACCTTGGCAGCAGCACCTTTGTCTGCGGCAATATGATGACAATTGCCGACTTGCTTTGCGCGGAGTATGTGTTCCTTGGCGAAATCATTGGCAGCGACTTCGCCGCTTACCCGAATGTCAAGCAGTGGCTGGGCCGAATGAAGGCACTCAAGAGCTGGGCGCCGACGCACCAGGTGATCGAGGGGTATGCCGCCAGCCTGGACAAGTCAAAGTTCGTCGTCGTCTAGACCGTAGCAAAGCCGGGCGCAAGCGATGATCCGCAAACTGCACCACAACGCCTACCGCTGCCGTGACTCCGAGCAGACGCGTATCTTCTACGAGGAGTTTCTAGGCCTGCCGCTGGTCAGTACGCTGGAGATCAACGAGACCAAGAGTGGCCGACCGACCCAGACGCTGCACACCTTCTACCAGCTCGAGGACGGCTCCTGCCTGGCGTTTTTCGAAGCGCCGGACATGCCTTTTGAGTTCAAAAACCAGCATGACTACGACCTGCATATCGCGCTCGAAGTCAGCCGCGAGGCAGTCGATTCCATGCTGGCAAAGGGTAAGGCGCAAGGTATCGAAACGCGCGGCATATCGGACCATGGCTTCTTCGATTCGGTCTACTTTCGCGACCCGAACGGTTATGTGATCGAGTTGTGCGCCAAACGTGACGGCCACGACGAAGGGATGGATCCGGCACTCAACGGAGCGCGCGACAAGTTGCAACGCTGGACGGCGGCCAAACCGGCGAAGGTCGCCTGAGCGCAGCGCGAGCCGGAATTTTTGCCGCCGATGCTGCGGCTGGCCCGGTGTGCCTGCTCAGCCCTCAGCGGCGCGCGGGTCCACCGTAGCGGCGTGCAGGTCCACTGCGGCAGCGCGCAGCGCAGCGTCCTGGCGCAACTTGAATTTCTCTACCCGGTGTGTGGGTGTGTGTGGTAGTGCGTCCGTCAGGGCCACGTAGCGTGGTACCTTGATCGCCGACAGCCTGTCCCTGCACCATTGCGCAATCTCCGGCGCTGTTACGGCCATGCCCGGGCGTGCGACCACCACCACCATGATTTCGTCCTCCCCGAGTTCGTCGGGCACTGCAATGGCTGCCGCCTCCAGCACCGCCGGGTGGCTGCCGATGACCCGGTCCAGTTCAGCCCCCGATATGTTCTCGCCGCGTTTGCGGATGATGTCTTTCTTGCGCGCCACGAACCAGAAGTAGTTGTCCTGGTCCACGCTTGCCAGGTCGCCGGTCAGGAACCAGCCGTCACGGAAGGATGCCGTGGTTTGCGCCTCGTCGCGGAAATAGCCCTGCATGACCATGGGCGTGCGCACCACCAGTTCGCCAACCTGCCCCGCGCCCAGGAAGTTACCCGCGTCGTCGGTTATACGCAACTCGGCGAGTGACACCGCCGGGTCCGGATGCCGGCTGGGGCGCCCCATGCTGCCGATCTTGTGCGGCCCGTCGAACGGGTTGTTCAGCGCGCCGGGAATCTCGGACATGCCGTACCCCTCGATCAAGGTCGGCACCTGGAACTCCTGCTGGAATACCCGGATCATCTCGGCACTGAAGGGCGCGCCATACATCTTGCGCAGGCGATGGCCCGGCACGAATTCGCTGCGCGGGCGCTGCATCAGCATGCTGCTTGCCGCAGCAATCGTGTTGGCCTCGGTCGCCTTGCTGTCGTGAACGGTTTGCCAGAACTTTGACGCCGAAAACTTAGGCTCGAGGATCAGCGTGGCGCCCGCCGCCAGCGCACCACCCAGTGAATAGAAGATGGCGTTGACGTGGAACATCGGCAACACACACAACATACGGTCGTCCGGCTGCAGGTGCATGCGCTCCACAAAACCCTCACCCGCCAGGACCAGGTTGCACTGGCTGTGCATGACCCCTTTGGGAAAGCCGGTGGTACCCGAGGTGTAGATGAAGACACAGGTGCTGTCGGCAGAGCTCGCCTGCTCGGGCAGCGGGCCGCGCCACCCGGCGGCCTGCTCGGGCAGCACGCCGATGTCCGGTTGCGCCAGTTCAGCTGCGCGCTCGCAGAGCATCAGCCACGGTGCTTTGGCCAGTCCGGCACAGGCCTGTTGCACCCGCGGCACCACCGCAGGCGCGCAGATGACTCCACAGACATCGGCATGGCCGAGCACATAGGTGGCTTCTGCCAGGCTGTAGTCCGGGTTGAGCGGCACCATGGTGGCGCCCAGGCTGGCCAGCGCAATCAGCACGAACACAGCGCATGGGTGGTTGCGCGCCATGACGGCGACGCGGTCGCCTGCGCCGACGCCGCGCCCGGCCAGCACCGACGCGGTGCGTGCGACCTCGGTATTCACTTGCACATAGGTCCAGCTCTGGCCCTGGTACACCAGACACTCCCGTGCACCGGCGACGGCTGCGCGGCTTTGCAGCAGGCCTGGCAGGGTTCCGCCGTGCGGTGGATACAGGCGCAGTACCTGCAGCGGAGTGAGCGGCAGCGCTTCAGCCATCGCCAGAGCGCAGTTTGCCGCGGCTGTGGGCGGTCGCCTCGTCCTCCGTTCGGTGCCATAACTCCATGGACAGCGGTTGCCTGGCCTCTTCCAGCACATGGCCCACCAGACCGACTGCGCGGGCCATCACGCCCAGGCCACGCGACACATTCCAGGACAGCCCCATTTCGCAACACAAGGCACCAATGGCCCCGGTGGCGTTGATAGGCAGTGGCCGGCCGTACTCGGTGCTGGCCGTTTCGGAAACACATTGCATCAGGGCCACATAACTGCCATGAAACCCGGTCTGTTGCGCCAGCGCGAACAGGCGCGTGGTGCGCGGATCGGACGGTTTGTGAATCGGATGCCCCAGGCCAGGCACGAACAGCTTCTCGCGGCGGTGGTGCAGGACGATGGCGCTTGCCAGCGACGGCAATGTGGCCGCATCGATCGTGTTGCCGTCCGGGATTGCCGCGGCCAGCATCTTCGCAGACCCTTCGGTCGAACCGACGAAGACCGAACCCAGCCCCAGCAACCCGGCAGCCACTGCCCCCTGCATGGACTCCGGGGCACCGGCATAGGTCAGGCGCGCGGCCAGGGTGGAGGGCACGATGCCATGCTCGACCAGCGTCACCAGGATCGCATTGAAGAGGCGCGACTCGCCTGCATTGGGCAGCCGACCGGTGACCGACAGAAAGGCCATGTCGCCAAAATTGACTTCGCCCATCAAGTCCTGGCACAGGTCGTAGCCGTGCACGCCAATCGCGTCGGCCGTGCTCCAGGCGATGTCGGAACGTAGTGGATTCGTTTTGCGCATGGGAACTGGCTACCGTTGTGATGTGTGGCAAGGCTACCATGCAGCATGCTCAAACGCCTGCTCCGCGGCATCGCCCTTGCGCCGGTTGTGTTGCTGCTGCTGTTCGAGGAATGGGGCTGGGCGCCGTTGGCAGCCCTGGCAGCGCGGCTGGCCAGACTGCCCCTTTGGGCCTGGCTGGAGCGTCACGTCGCTGGCCTGCCACCTTGGGCGGCGCTCGCAGTGTTTGCGCTACCGATGCTGGCCTTGTTGCCCGTGAAGTTGCTGGCCCTGTACCTGCTGGGGACAGGCAAACTCAAGACGGCGGTTATCCTGCTGGTAGCGGCCAAGCTGCTGGGCACGGCTTTGCTGGCGCGGCTATTTCATCTGACGCAGCCGGCGCTGATGCAATTGGCCTGGTTCGCGCACTGGTATCCGCGCTGGCAACGCTGGAAGGATGCACTACTGGAGCGCGTGCGACAGTCGGCGGCATGGCGATGGGCGCGCGAGGTCAAGGCGCGGATTCGAACGTGGAGGGCAATTCATGGCAACGATTGACAAAGCATCGATAGAGGCCGCGAATGATCGCGCTGATCGATGCCTGGCGACTTTACCAACGGCGGTGAATGCACGCTACGACTGTCGCATTGGCTGCGTCGTGGTGGCCTTGTGCAGCGGCTTGGAGATTGCTTTTAAACCCCGTGACGCGCAAGGCCTCGAAACGGCACGTCCGGCGCAGCTTTCTACGATCGACATCTCGCCTTAGGGTTTGGGCCTGCATTTCCCGGCGCTGGATGCAGACCTGTATTTGCCGACGCTGCTGGAGGGCTTCCTCGGTTCACGTCAATGGATGGCATCGGCCATGGGCAGGGCCGGCGGCCAAGCAGTCACTCCCGAGAAAACCGCCGCCGCCTGTGCCAATGGCCGCTTGGGTGGTCGGCCGCGCAAGCCGCGTAGCGCGGAGACGGCTTGACGGCTTGCAGCCCGGCGGATGACGCGGGATTCATTCGATCACCACATCGGCACGGATGCGCAGCGGCTGCGGAATCGTCAGGCCGATCGATCTGGCCGAGCCACGAACGACAGAACTCTCACCCCCACCCTAACCCCAACCCCTACACCCACAACTACACCTACACCCACAACTACACCCACAACTACCGCCGCCCCCACCGCCGCCGCCTCCACCTGTACCCTTCCCGCTAGCCCTCTCCTGATACCGGTCTTCGTGCTTGCCAGTGCGGTACTTTTGTGGGTTCTCTTTCAGTCCTATTCGCTGTTCAATGAGCGCCAGGCACTGCTCGCTGCGGCGGCGCAACTTGCACCCCAGGCCGAGGCGGCGACCAAAGTGCGCGCCTCGATCGACAGCATCGCCGCCGGCGTCAAGCGCCTGGCCGATGGCGGCAATGCGAATGCTCGCGTCATCGTCGACGAACTGGCGCGGCGCGGCGTGACAATCAATCCGAATTCGGCGCCAACCGGCAGCGCGACAAAGTAGTGTAGCAAATGCCTGGACGCGGATGACGGGTCGCAGTAAACTAATTTGTCTTACCCGATTTCAAACACATGGAGTGCTCCAAGATGAAAAATATCCTTGCCATCCTCGCCATGACCCTCAGCGCAGCCGCCATGGCGCAGCAGGGAGCTAGCTGCAATGCGGCAGCCACCGAAAAAAAGCTGACCGGTAACGCCAGGACGACCTTCGTCCAGAAGTGCGAGACGGACGCCAAAGCCAAGATGGTGGTCAGTTCTGCCAAAGAGAAGAAGTATTCGGTCGCGCCGACTGGCAGTTACGGCGGCTGCGAGCACAGCGCGAAGGACCTGTAACGCCGTTTGCGCCAGGAGGCCGTCGGACCCAACCCGAAGCCCGACGCCTTCGCGCTGCTGGGTGTGCCGCTCTCAGCGAGCGGACTGTGCAACAACAAAGTTTCGAATTTCCTCCAGCATGGCCTGCGGTTCGTCGACGCGTACCGAGTGGCTGCTGTTCTCGAGAATCCGCAGTTGCGAGCGCGGGATCAAGCGCGCGATCTCTTCACTGAACTCGACCGGGCATATCCAGTCATGCCGTCCCGCCAGGATTAGCGTGGGCGCCGTGATGCGCCCCAGTTCCGGTCGCAGGTCAAACGACTGCAGGAAGCCACCCGGCGCGAAGGCCTGGTTGATCGCATCCGGCGCCAGAATGCCGCGTTTGCGTGTGGCGCCGGCTGCCACCGGATCGAACTTCAAGGCGTACATCGGACCCATCACGTCGTAGTAATGCTGCAGTTGCTCCTCGGTACGCAGCTCCCCGGCCCATAACTGGGCACACACCTGTTGTTGCTGCGGCGTTCCGCGTTGCGCCACGATGCGCTGCGCCCGCGCGTTGAAGCCGGCGTGTGCCGCCGTGACGATCAGCACCAACAGGGACACGCTGCGTGGATAACGCGCCGCATGGGCCATCGCCACCATTCCGCCATACGACGTGCCGATTGACACAATCGGCTGCAACCCAAGGTGCTGCCGCAGTGCTTCCAGGTCCTCGACGTTCTCGTCCAGCGTGTAACGCGCTATGTCGCCACGGGCCGATCGTCCCTGGCCGCGGTGGTCCAGGTAGACCAGCTGCATCTGCTCGGCCAGCGGAGAAAACGCTGGCTTGAAGCCGCTATGGTCGCCACCGGGTCCGCCATGCAGAAGAAATGCGACCGGTCGCTCACGCATGTGTTCGCCATCGGGTACCAGGCCTGCGCCCTCGACGTCGAAGTAGATCTCGGTATCACGAACTTTTGCGCGCATCTGCGGTTCCTGGGGTTTGCGCTATTGTGGCGTGTCGAGCTGCTGCTGGCGCTGCGAATGCCTGGCAGCCGGTGTCACTTCTCTCCGGGAGCCGCATCTGGGTCGAAATCGGGGGATTTCAGCTCCAGGACCTCATCGCCGTAGCGGTCGATGGCGCCGGTGCTGCGCCACCCGAGATGACGATAGAACCCGTGTGAACGAACGTTTGGATCGACAGCGCAGCCCAAGAACAATGTGCTATGGCCGACGCTTCTCAGGTGCCCGGTGACCAATGCCAGCATCTTGCGACCCAGGCCCTGGCCCTCGTACGCGGCCAACAATGCCAGGACGACTACTTCTCCGGTGGTGCTGTCACCGAAACAGTAGCCGACCATTTTGCCGTGGCTTGTGCCGACCCAGCCTGGCAGCTTTCCGGATTCGATGTCGTGTGCCCAGGATTTGGCGGTGATGCCAATGCTTGCCAGGCGCTCGACAGAAACCGCGTTTTCACGCGTCATGCCACGCAGGCGAA
>JAJAZK010000134.1 GCA_026785765.1 Rhodoferax sp.
CGTCTGGGTGGCAGCCCCAGCACGCCTCAGGACTTGCCGATCTATGCCTGCATGAACGGCCTGCTACTGCCGGGGCGCCAGGTGTTCCTGGTCGACACCCATGTCAACTATGACCCCAGTGCCGAGGAACTGACCGAGATTACGGTGATGGCGGCCGAGGAGATGATGCGCTTTGGCATCCATCCGAAGGCGGCATTGTTGTCGCACTCGAATTTTGGCAGCAGCAACCTTCCCAGCGCCATGAAAATGCGCCGCGCGCTGGAACTGCTGCGCACCGAGGCGCCGTGGCTGGAAGTCGACGGCGAAATGCATGGCGACATCGCACTCGACGGTGCGGCACGCGCCAGGCAAATGCCAAACAGCTCGCTGATCGGAGATGCGAACCTGTTGGTTCTGCCCAACATAGATGCCGCGAACATTGCATACAACCTGCTGAAGACAGCCGCGGGCGGCAATATCGCGATCGGTCCGGTGCTGCTCGGTGCCGCCCGGCCGGTCCATATCCTGACCGCGAGCACCACGGTCAGACGCATCGTAAATATGACAGCGTTGACCGTCGCCGACGCAAATGCAGTGCGATAAGCCCCTTAAAGAAAGCATGCGCTAACTTATATGGTGGCATCGCGATCAGTGCATGCCCAAATATTGTGCAGGCCCTTGCGTTTCGCAGGGGAATAAGCGACACTACGGTTCTGAGATTGCGGGTTAACCCGGGGTTTGGAAAAGTTTTTCATGGTTCGCGCTGCTAGCATTAAGTTGGTACTTACTGGCTTTTTGCTTTTAGTGAGCGCCTTGGCGGTGCCGACTCAAGCCAAGGCGCCTCCTGTTGTAGACAACTTCACAACCGTTTCGATTGCGCAATTGCCACTCCAGGGAGCTCAAACCCATGCATTGATCATGCGTGGAGGGCCCTTTCCGTACGACAAGGATGGTGTGGTCTTCGGCAATCGGGAACGCTTGCTTCCGGCCAAAAATCGCGGTTTCTATCGCGAATACACCGTCAAGACGCCAGGGATTAGCCATCGGGGGATTCGACGCATCGTGTGTGGGGGCGATTCCCGCACGCCGGATGCTTGTTATTACACGGCCGATCACTATGCGAGTTTTCGCAGGATCGTGCCTTAGGTCAGTTTTAGTTCTATGAAAGTGAAACGGGGATGGATATGCCACTTCGTCAAGAAACCGAAACACCGTTGCGCGGTGTAAGGACCAATATCGTTCAGTCGATCAGGGCGTTTCGCGTCCAGGATTTGCAGGACGCAGCGCAACACCTGGGACAACACTTCCTGTACGCCAACCTTGCAAACGCGCAGTCCAAGCAGGACGTGTTGGACATGATCGGGCAGCAGTTCACCTTGCCCGCGCATGTGGGCAAGAATTTCGACGCGTTGTACGACAGCATGACCGACCCGGTACACAAGTCCGGGCCGCAACCGGGCTTCATTGCCGTGTTGGAGCATGTTCCGGCGAACGCCAAATTCGATAAGGAGGCACGCGAGCAACTGCTCGATATCTTCCGAGACGCCGCCGACTACTGGAGCGACCGGAAGATACCATTCCGATGTTTCTATTCTTTTCTGTAGCCCGTTCTGCAAACACCAGCCAAGCAGAACGGGCGAATGAGGCTAAGAGCGAAACCCAGGGCGCCATCGCTGCGACCGAGATTGCGACCAATGTTGAGTCCGGGGAAAAAATGCCCACCGACAAACTGTTGGATGTGTCACCACTGGCACTGCGCATGAGCAGTCCGTTCAATGCCGGTTACTGGTTGGCCGCGGCCTAGTAATTTGTCGGGCTTTGGGTTGGGTCCGCGTTGAGTCTCCAAGGGGGTGCGGGCAAGGCGCATGGCACAGCCGGATTTCACATCTGGCTAACGTTTGCAACGCCACCTGCGCTCGCTTGCAGACCCAACCCGAAAGGCCGGGAAGATTCGCGCCGAAGTCGGTTGTTGTTGGCTCATGGTGTGGACTCGCCACACGGCCTCACCGCCGCCTAGCCTGTCACCGCGACTCGTCCCGGAGTGGACCTAACCCAAAGCCCGACAGCCTCCCAGTCTGCCGGTCACGATTTCGATAAATGGCCCGTCCAGGCGACGGGCTTTTTTCATGGCAGGCTTTGCGCGAGTTGCTCGTACTCGCAAACCGGCACTTCCTCGGCGCGGCGCTGCACATCAAACTCGCCGCCAAACTGTTGTTCCTGCAGCCACCGACCCAGCGTATGGCGCAGCAATTTGCGCCGCTGGCTGAACGCGACGCGGACCAGTTCACCCAGGCGCTGCGGGTCAAGCTGCGCCGGCTGGGCGCGCGGCAGCATGCGTACCACCGCACTGTCCACGCGGGGTGGCGGATCAAAGCTCTGCGGCGGCACATGCAAGATGTTCTCCATCTGGTAGCGCCACTGCAGCATCACGCTGAGGCGCCCGTACCGGGCCGTGGCAGGTTCTGCCACCATGCGTTCAACCACCTCTTTTTGCAGCATGAAGTGCTGGTCTTCGATGCGCAACGCGAAACCGAGCAGGTGGAAAAGAATCGGTGTCGAGATGTTGTAGGGCAGGTTACCGACCACGCGTTGCCGCGCCTGGTCCAGCATGGTGGGGGGGCGCGGCAACAGCGCAAAGTCCACCTTCAGCACATCGGCCTCGATCACCGTCAGGTCGGGGTGTAAACGCAACCGTGCAGCGAGATCATGGTCGAGCTCGACCACCAGCAAATGCCCGATGTGTTGTGCCAAAGGCCGGGTCAACGCCGCCAGACCAGGACCAATTTCAACCATCCACTGGCCCGGTTGCGGTCCAATCGCCGCCACAATGGCATCGATGATTCCGCCATCGGTCAGAAAATGCTGGCCGAAGCGCTTGCGGGGTTGGTGCGCACGCACCCGTATCCCGGGGTCAGCCAAGCGGCTGACGCATTTCCACGTAGGCGCGCGAACGCAGTTCCTGGGTCCAGGACTGGAACGCATCCTCCTGTTTCTTCTCACGCAAAATTGCCCGTACGCTGTCGCGCATTTCGCGCTGGCTCAGGCTCACTGTGCGGCGCTCCGTGACGGTGATCAAGTGCACGCCAAAACGCGACACCAGTGGCTCGCTGATTTGTCCTGGCGCCAGTGCACCCATCACTTCCTCAAACTCCGGCACGAACATGCCGGGGGCAGCCCAACCCAGATCCCCACCTTGGGCCGCGCTGCCGTCCTGGGAATTTTCCCGGGCCAGGGTTGCGAAATCCGCCTGTCCCGCCTCGAGGCGTTTTTTTATCGCCGACAGTCTCTCGCGCGCGGCGGCCTCGGACACCTGTGCGGACAAGCGCAACAGAATGTGGCTCGCCCGCGTCTGCTCGGCACTCGATGGCGGCATGCCGACGGTACGCTTCTCCAGCACCTTGAGTACGTGAATGCCTGCGCCCGAGCGCACGCTGGTCAAGGCACCAACGGCCAGATCACGGGCGGCATTTACAAACAACGTCGGGTAACGATCCGCCGGGCGCAGGCCGAACCGACCGCCAGCCGCGGCGTCCGAAGCATCGGAGTTATCGCGCGCCAGTGTGCCGAAATCATCCCCGGCACGCGCGCGGTCCAGCAGCCGTTGCGCCTTCGCTTGCGCTGCTGCAAGTTGCGTCGCATTTGGATCGTCAGGCAAGCCGACCAGGATGTGGGCAATGTTGAACTCCATCGAAGAGACGTCCTGCGAGGCCTGCTTCTCCCGCAGATACTGGTCAATCTCAAGTTCCGATACCTTGACCTTTTGCAACACTTCGCGTTCACGCACGCGCACGATGGTCAATTGGTCACGTAACTGGGACCGGAACTGCTTGCGATCAAAGCCGTCAGCCGCCAGCCGGCGATACATCTCCACCGTGTCGATCTGGTTTTGCCGCGCTACATTCTGTTCTGCCTCGTCGACTGCAGCTTCATCCACACGAATACCGGCTTCGCGCGCGAAATGCAATTGCGTCCGGTCATTGATGAGCCGCTCCAGCACCTGCGTTGCCAGCTCGCGCACATCGGGCGCTCGCTGTTGCGCCAACGCCATTTGCCGCAGAACCCGGTCCACCTCCGCGCGCAGCTGCTGATTGGTGATCGGCTCGGAGTTGACGATCGCCACGATGTAATCGGCCGCCCTTTGACCGGCCGCCGCAGCCACGGCCCCCGGCGCCGCTGCGCCTGGCAGAGGCTGATTCTGCGCCTGCGCCGCCAAGGCAGCCGACAACAGGCTGCCGAGCAGCAGGCTCACTATTCGTTGGGTCATGGTGCAATCAGTCGTAATTGCCAAAGCGGCTGGGGCTGGTGGTGGTTTCACGCAGGTATTGGTAACGCGGAATATTCTGCTTGAGGGTCTGTAGCGGATTGACACCAAGGCGCGAGAAACCAACAAACTCGAGCTGGAACATGATGCGCCGGTTGGACGTCCGGGTGCCGGTCTTCAGCTGGTCCAGCACAATCCGGCCAAGCCAGCAACCAGCGTCGTACTCCAGACCCAATACGGAGTCTACCAATTTGCCTTCGCGCAGGCTGTAGTTGATCCGCCCGACACTGTACCAGCGACCTTCGCCCTGGCCGCGCCCGGCCCCGAGATCCTCGCCGCGATCACCCCATAAGTCGTTCAGCGGCCATTGCCAACCGATGTCGAGTTGTTCGCTGGAACCGCGCTGCAACCGGTAAGCCGCGCTGACGACCCGGTAATTGCCTGGGCTGTAACGGCCACCAACCGTGGAGCGGATCGAGCGTGCTGCGCCCGGGTCGAACTGCACCGTCGAGTCGACCGACCACCGCGGGTCCAGATTGACCGTCGCGCCCAGCAACACATCGCTGAAGCCCTTGGACACGGCCGCACCTCCAGGCAAGCTGACACGCTGGTCCTTGAAGCGGATGCGTTGGGCAATTCCAAAGCGCGCCGCTTCGCCGCCGGTCACCGGGTCCAGCAGGCGCGTGGACAGGCCAACCGTCAACAGGTTGCTGTCCGAGATGCGGTCATTGCCAACAAACGCGTTATCTGAGTAGATCGTGGCAAAGTTGAAGTCATTCGAGCCTGAGTCGTAATTGGGGATCTGGCTTTGGTCGCGAAAGGGAGTGAGCACATAGAACGCCCGCGGCTCCAGGGTCTGGCGAAACGCACGACCGAAGTAACTGGCGTCACGCTCGAATACGAGACCGCTGTCCACGCTCAAGGTCGGAAGAAAACGGGTCGCGGACGTGGCGCCGTTGGCCAGGGCACTGTTGAACTGGTAGTTGCTGGCATGCATTTGCAATTTGGGAACGACGAAGCCGACCGGCGACACCCACGGATGGCTGACTTGCAGCGCTGCGTAAACCCGCCGCCCATTCGGTTGCAATGTAAGTGTGCGGTCGGACTCGAACTGTGTGCTGTCAGCGTCGACCGAGAAGTCAAAGCCGGCCAGATTCGAGCGCGCGTAACGCGCCGTGATCTGTGGCAGGCGGTCGTACGGCGGGACAATCGGCGCGGACGTATCCTGCAGCGTCTGCCATTTCAACATCCGCAGGCTGCCAGACAGGTAGCCGCTGGCCCCGGACAACGAAAGATCGTTCGACAACAGGCGCTGCGTCAGCCACGGGTTGACGCGGCTAAAGTCGCGCCAGTAGTTGTCGTCGCTGACACGGTTCAGCGACAGGCCGACGGCCAGCTTGCCGATGGCAGCGAGCCCGGTGTCCAGTGACCCTGCGTGCGAATAAGCCAGGCCCCAGCGGTTGCGGTCGCGCAAGCGGTCCGAAGGCAAGTAGTTGGCCCGCAACTGTCCCGAGTAAGTCGGCTCGAGATAACGAAACTCGCCCGCCAGATCCACGCCGCGCTTACTCAGCAAGGCCGGGAACAAAGTGGCGTCCCGGTTCGGCGCGATGTTCCAGTAGTACGGCAGGACCAACTCGAGCCCATTGACGTTGTCCAATCCAAAAGTCGGTGGCAAGAAGCCCGACTTGCGTTTGTCACTCAGCGGAAAGCTAAAGGCCGGGATCGGCAACAACGGCAGGCCCTTGAATGTCAGTACAGCGGACTCCGCCTGGCCAATCTCCTCTTCATTGTCAATACTGATGCTGGCGGCGCGCACAATCCAGTCTGGCATCCAGGATGGCCCGGGCAAGCGCCGACAGGTGGTAAAGCTGGCGTTGCGGATCACCGCCCGTTGCTCGTCGATGAAGTCTACCCGCTGCGCTTCGCCATGCCCCTCATTCCTGAGAAACCGGTAGCGCGGATTCAGGAAGAAGCCTTCGAAAGACTCCACCTTGAGTTCGAGTTCGGGACCTTCGTACACGTCACCCGCACGGTTCACCATCACGTTGCCGCGGGCCTTCGCCAGGTCATCGGGCTGGTAGTAATCCAGCCGATCAGCCCGGATCACCATGTCGCCACGGCGCAGCTCGGCGCGCCCCTCGATCACGGAGTCGAGATCGGTGCGCGATGAGAGCCGTTCACCGGAGATGAAAGTCGGCAGGCTGCTGCGTTGTTGCGCAGGAATCTGCTCGCGCAGTTGCCGGCTGCTCTTGAGCGCTGGCAGTGCCGTGTCCGAAACAGGCTGTGCGTTCGCTGGCCCCCCCACCGCGAGCATGCCGACCGGCACGCAGGTCCACAGCGCAAGCGCCACAAACCATCCGGACGGTGCCGCCAGTCGTGTGGAGTCGTGCATTGGTGAGCGCATCAGCGTCAAACAGGTCTCGGGATGGGATAGCGGCGCCTACTCACGCATTGGCCGGGTTTGTAGAATCGATTATCCATGAGCCAACCAGTCCAAACCCTGGCAGCCGCATCACCGACCACAGCAGAGATTGGCCCGGGGGCGGTGCATTGGCCCGACCCGGCCCGCGCAACAGTTTTCGCGCACTGGTTGGGGGAACTCACGCCACGTTATGGGCTGCTCTGTACTACCTTGCGCACCGCCTCAACGGATGCCAGCTTTCGCCGCTATTTGCGGCTGAACTGCGCGCAAGGCACGCTGATCATCATGGACGCGCCGCCAGACAAGGAGGATTGCCGGCCGTTCGAGCAGGTCGCAAAGCTGATGGCGCACGCCGGGCTGCGCGTGCCGCAACTGCTGGAATGGGATCGGGTGCATGGCTTTGTGCTACTGAGCGACCTCGGTCCGCAAACGATGCTGCAGGGCATGGACCATAACAAGCCAGCCGCGAATCTGGGTCTGTACCTGAAGGCGGTCGACGCCTTGATCCAATGGCAACTGGCGTCCCGCCCCGGTGTCCTTCCGGCTTACGATGAAGCACTGCTGCGGCGCGAACTGGGACTGTTTGCGCAGTGGTATCTCGGTCGGCACCGCGGCGCCGAGCCAGACGACGCCATGCAAGGGACGCTGGAACAGGCGTTTGCGACCATCGTTGCAGAGAACCTCACTTGGCCGAGCGTGTATGTGCACCGCGACTTCATGCCGCGCAACCTGATGATGCCCGAAGGCGTCGACCCTAACGGCCAGGCCGACCCGCGACTGGGTGTGCTGGACTTTCAGGACGCCGTTTACGGCCCCATCACCTACGACATCGCCAGCCTGATGCGCGACGCGTTCGTGAGTTGGGAAGAGGACTTTGTACTCGACGTCACCATTCGCTACTGGGAACAGGCACGAAGCGCCGGCCTGCCGGTCGGAGACGACTTTGGCGCCTTCTACCGCGGCGTCGAGTGGATGGGCCTGCAACGCCACCTCAAGGTAGCCGGAATCTTCGCGCGCCTGACATTGCGCGACGGGAAACCGCAGTACCTGGCGGACACACCGCGTTTCATTGCCTACATACGCGCAACTGCCGGCCGCTACCGTGAACTGCGGCCTTTGCTGCGCCTGCTCGACAGCGTTGAGGGAACGACCGAGGCAAGCGGCTTTGCGTTTGGCCGGGTGTAGTTCTCTATGTCATCTGTCCCGCGTTTTCACTGTGCGGGCACGCTGGCGGTTGGCCAGACCGTGTCGCTGGCCCCGGGTGTGGCGCGCCATGTACAGGTTTTGCGCCTGCAGCCGGGCGACGCGATTTGCCTGTTCAATGGCTCCGCAGGCGCCGCCGCCGGGACGGTTTGCGGCGAGTACGACGCCAGCATCCTCAGCATGGGCCGCCAGGACGTGCAGGTATCGGTCATCGGTCATCGCTCGACCGAACGCGAGGCCGAGCGCGCAATTCACCTTGTGATTGGCATGCCGGCCAACGAGCGCATGGACTGGCTGGTGGAGAAAGCCACCGAACTCGGCGTCACGTCGATTCAACCTCTGATGACTGAACGCAGCGTTGTACGGCTGAGTGAGGAGCGCGCACGCCGCCGGACCGAACACTGGACAGGCATCGCGATTGCAGCCTGTGAACAGTGCGGGCGCAACCAGGTGCCCGTGGTATGGGCGGCGTCTGGCCTCGCCCAATGGGCCAACACTCTGCCACCCGGTGCGGTCGGCGATGGGCGCTTCGTACTGTCATTGCAAACCGGGTCGACGCCGTTGCGTCGGCTGATTGCCGGGCTCGACTTCAAGCCACGCGCAGTCACACTTTTGGTGGGACCTGAAGGTGGCTTGAGTGCGACTGAAGAGGCAACGGTGATCAGCCTCGGGTTTGCTCCGGTGTCGCTCGGCACCAGGGTGTTGCGCTCTGAAACAGCTGCGCTGGCCGGGCTTACACTGCTTGGATGAACCGAAACCTGTATTTGCTGGCAGTCTGCCAAGGTCTGTTCCTAACCAACAACATCATATTCATCGCGATCAACGGCTTGATCGGGCTGCGGCTGGCACCCCTGGGCTGGATGGCCACATTGCCCGTCATGGGCTACGTCGTGGGCGGCGCATTGAGCACGGCGCTGGTGGCAAAAACTCAAAGTGCGTGGGGCCGCAAGGCCTCCTTCCAGGCTGGTTTGCTGGTGGCCTTGCTGTCGGCGCTGCTGTGCGCCTACGCGGTGTTCGACAAAAACTTCTGGCTTCTGGTCGCTGGTACGGTGGTGGCTGGTTACTACAGTGCGAACGGCCAGCTGTACCGCTTCGCCGCCGCCGAGCTGGCGGCGCCGGCCTTTCGCGAAAAGGCGGTCTCGCTGGTGCTGGCCGGCGGCCTGATTGGTGCGGTGATGGGGCCGAATATTGCCACACGCACCAAAGACCTGCTGCCGGTCCCGTTTGCCGGCGCGTACCTCGCACTGGCCGTGGTGGCAGTACTGGCCATGGTGCTGGTGGCCATGATGAAGTTCCCGCCGGTGCCGCCGCTTGTTGCCGGTGCATCCACCGGACGGCCGCTGGCCGACATCATGCGCCAGCCAATCTTCATTGTGTCCACGCTGGGCGCGGCACTGGGTTATGGCGTGATGAACCTGCTGATGGCCGCGACACCGTTGGCGATGCAAATTTGCCAACTTCCGTTCTCGGATGCGGCGCTGGTCCTGCAGTGGCATGTGATCGGCATGTTCGCACCGGGATTCTTTACCGGGCACCTGATCCGGCGTTTCGGTGCTTTGCCGATCATGGCCGTCGGGGTGCTGCTGAACGGGGCCTGTATTGCCATCGCCTTGTCGGGCGTTGACTTGCAGCAGTTCCTGCTCGCCCTGTTCCTGCTCGGTGTCGGCTGGAACTTCCTGTTCACAGGGGCAACCACGCTGTCGCTGAAGTCCTACCGGCCGGAAGAAAAGGACCGGGCGCAGGCGGCCATCAATTTCTGTGTTTTCGGTGTAATGGCGATTACCTCGTTTGCGTCAGGTGCACTGGTCACGACGCAGGGCTGGCATCTGCTCAATCTCGGGTCAATCGTGCCAGTCGCACTGACAGGCGCAGCACTCGCCTGGCTGCTGCTGCGCGAGCGTACGCGGCAAAACGCCACGATGTAACTGCGGTTTCCGGGCTGGGTCGCTGCAGCCGCAGAATGCCCATTGCCTGGGGCACAATTTGGTTTTTATCAACGGGAGATCACCATGGGTTTGCTGAACTCCGTCTTCGGGGCACTATTGGGCGGTAATGGGGCCCAAACGCAGGGCGGCCTGGCTGGCATGATTGGCGCGCTTGCAAACAACCCACAGATGTTGCAAGCCATCACCGGCATGTTGGCCAATGACGGCAGCCAGGGCGGACTGGGTGGGCTGATGCAAAAGTTCCAGCAGGCCGGAATGGGAGATGTCATTGCGTCCTGGGTCGGCAGCGGCGAAAACAAGGCGATTTCGGGTGCTCAGCTCAGCCA